>DASWHU010000086.1:0-9934 GCA_036398035.1 Alphaproteobacteria bacterium
GTGTGGGAGCGCTGCCTGTCGATCCCCGGCCTGCACGGCAAGGTACCGCGGTACCCCCGCATCGCCATCCGCTACCTGACGCTCGCCGGCAAGGCGGTCGGCCACGACGCCCACGGCAGCTGGGCGGCGCTGCTGCAGCACGAGTGCGACCACCTCGACGGCATCCTCTACCCGATGCGCATGACCGACATGTCCACGCTCGCCTTCAACGACTCGCCCGGCCCGCTGGCCGAGGACGCCGCCGCCGAGGCGGAGCGCATCGATCCCCTGTTCCTCGATCTCGTTGCGCACTGGCCCGGGCGCGAGCGCTGGCTCGCCGGCGGCGCCGGCTGAGCAAGAAGGCCCGATCCGAGATACACGCCTGCGTGCTGTGCCGGCGATCAGGTCCGGTTCGCGCCGATCAGCACATGCCGCGCGTCCTGCATCGTCAGCATCAGTGTCATGGGATCGACGGCCGAGGCCCGAAATCCGCACCGTTCATAAAACCGTCTGGCGTCTTCCGAGATGGCATGCACCAGGACCGCCCTGATACCCGCGATCTCGGCCGCCTGCATCGTGCGCAGAACCGCGTCGCGCAGCAGCGCGCGGCCGAGGCCGCATCCCTGGTAATTGCTATCGATGGCGAGGCGGCCGATCACCATGACGGGCACCGGGTCCGGCATGTCGCGCCGTGCCCGCCCCGTCGCCTCGGCATGCGCGACCGCCCCGGCCGCCAGTGCGTAATAGCCGACGACGCGCCCTTCAGCACAGACTACGTATGTCCGCGACGCGCCGCTCGCTTGGTTTGGCAGGGCGCGCCGCCGCAGCCAGTCGTCGAGCACCGGGGTGCCCGAATCGAAAGATGAAAGATCGTGATGCGGTTCCAGCCTTGCCGGTGAACTTAGCTCTCGCGCGCCGCTCATCGCTCCCAGGGCGATTTTTCGGTCAACAGCCGCCTCAGCCTCGGAGAGGTCGAAGGCGGCGCGTCCAGCGCCGCCGTGAAGTCCCTGAACGCCTCGGCGTCGAGCGCGAAATATCGGCGGTCGAGCAGAACCGCCTCGGCCTCCCGGCAGGAGGCTTCGAGCATGAAGTCGGAACGAGTCTTGCCGAGCGCCGCTGCCGCCCGGTCGATCAGGGACCTTTGTGTCCGGCTGGCGCGCAAATTGATGCTCACGTCCCGCGGGATGCGGCCTGCCGTGCGCGTGTTCGGCATGTAAGCCTCCTTTGTCATCACATTCAATATACAAGAATGTGTGCACATTGCCAATACGATGCTCAAGGCACGTCGCGGCGCGCCGTTCAGCCGCGCGCGCCGAGCGCCTCGGCGAGCAACGCCAGCGCGGCGGCGGCGAAGGCGTGCATATTCTCCTCGCGCCGGCCGTGGCCGGTCTCGATGGTCAGCGCGCGCTCGATGGCGCCGGCCACCGCGATGCAGCTGTGACCCGCCGGATCGCCGTAGCGGTTGCCGGCGGGCCCGGCGGCGCCGGTCTCGGCGAGCCCCCAGTCGGCGCCGAGATGGGCGCGGAGCGTGCGCGCGAGCCACAAGGCATACGGCTCGGTCGCGGCGCGTTCCCAGCCCGGCGAAGGGCCGGGGTCGGGCAGAAAAGCCGCGCGTGCCGCCGCGGTGTAGATGACGCCGCCGCCCCGGAAGTAGGCCGAGGCGCCGGGCTGGGCGAGGAGGGCCGCCGAGATCAGCCCGCCGGCCGAGGACTCGGCGACCGCGACCGTTTGCCGGCGCGCCTTCAGGAGCTCGGCCGCCGGCCCCGACATGCTGGCGAGGTCGTCCATCAACCCCGCCTACTCCCCGATCGCCGGCGCGTCAAACGGCGCGTGGCGCGCGGCGGCTGAGGGCCATGCGCGGCGTCGTCCGTCCCTTGGCGGCGACCATGCTGGTGCAGGCAATGGTGGCGATGGCGGTGAGCGCGGTGCCGGTGCTGTCGCCGCTGCTCGCCGAGAGCTACGGGCTGAAGGCGAGCCTGGTCGGGCTCTACGCGTCGCTGGTGTTCGCCGGCGCGATCGCGTTCACGCTGCTCGGCGGCGTGCTGGTGCGCCGGCTCGGCGCGGTGCGCTGCAGCCAGGCGGCGCTCGCCATCGCCGCGGCGGCGCTGGCCGCGACCGCGCTCGGCCCGCTCGCCGGCGTGGTCGCCTTCGCCGTGGTCACCGGCATGGGCTACGGCCTGGCGACGCCGGCGGCGAGCCACATTCTCGCGCGCGTCACCCCGGCCGACCGGCGCGGCGTGGTGTTCTCGCTCAAGCAGAGCGCGGTGCCGGCGGGCGGCCTGCTCGCCGGGCTGGCCGCGCCGCCGGTCGCGGCGGCGTTCGGCTGGCAGGCGGCGCTGGTCGCGGTCGCGCTCGTGGTCGGGGCGGCGGCGGCGGTGATCGCGCCGCTGCGCGCAGGGCTCGATGCCGACCGCAACCCGCGCGCGCCGGTCTCGCTCGGCGCGCCGTTCGCCGCGGTCGCGCGCGTGCTCGGCGATCGGTCCTTGCGCGCGTTGGCGCTCGCCACCCTCGCATTCGCTTGCATGCAGTCGTCGCTGTTCGCGATCTTCCCGGCGTTCCTGGTCGAGCGCGGCGGCCTCGCGCTGATCGCCGCCGGCCAGGCCTTCGCCACCTTGCAGTGCGCGGGCGTGGTCGCGCGCATTGCCATGGGCTGGGCGAGCGACAAGCTGTTTCCCGCGCGCACCCTGCTCGCCGGGCTCGGCTTCGCGATGGCGGCGGCGGGCGCGCTCGCCGCCCAGCTCGACGCCGCCTGGCCGGTGGCGGCGGTGTTCGCGATGGCGGGCCTGATCGGCTTCGTCGCCACCGGCTGGCCGGGAATCTACCTGGCCGAGATCGTGCGCCTGGTACCGGCGGACGAGGTCGGCGTCGCCACCGGCGGCACGGTCGCGTTCAGCTTTCTCGGCATAGTCGCCGGGCCGGCGCTGTTCAGCGCCATCGTCGCCGCGACGGGCAGCTACGCGCCCGCGTTCTACGCCTTCGGCGCCCTCGCCGCCGCCGCCGGTGCCCTGTTGTGGCTCGCCGCCCGGCGAGCGCGCCAGCTTTGAGCGACCGCGCCCGACCGGTATAAGGTTGGTGCCTGCGACGGGCGAGGAGGGGACATGTTCGATCTCGGACTGGCAGGGCGGGTGGCGGTCGTGACCGGCGGCAGCGACGGGCTGGGGCGGGCGACCGCCGAACGGCTCGCGGCGGAGGGGTGCAAGGTCGCGATCTGCGCGCGGCGCAAGGACCATCTGGAGCGGGCGGCGCACGACATCGCCGAGGCGACCGGCGCCGAGCTGCTCGCGCACGCCGCCGACGTGACCAAGGCCGCCGACATCGAGGCGTTCGTGGCGGCGACGCTCGCGCGCTTCGGCGGCGTCGACATCCTGGTCAACAACGCCGGAACCTCGGCCGCGGCATCGCTGGAAGAGGTCAGCGACGACGCCTGGCACGCCGACATCGAGCTCAAGGTAATGGCGGCGGTGCGCTTGTGCCGACGCGTGATCCCGGTGATGCGGACGCGCGGCGGCGGCAGCATCGTCAATGCCGCGATCGTCGCCGCCAAGGCGCCGCCGGCGCGCGCGCTGCCGACCTCGGTGACGCGCGCCGCCGGCATCAACTTGACCAAGTCGTTGGCCAACGAGTACGCCGCCGACAACATCCGGGTGAACGCGATCTGCATCGGCCTGATCAAGAGCGCGCAGTGGGAGAGGCGCGCCGGCAACCGCCCGGTCGAGGAGCTGTACGCCGAGATCGCCAAGCGCGTGCCGTTGGGCCGCATCGGCGAGTCGGCGGACTACGCGGACCTGGTCGCGTTCCTGGTGTCCGAGCGCGCGCGCTTCATCACCGGCGCCGCGATCAACCTCGACGGCGGCATGTCGGCGGTGGTCTGACATGCCGATGATCGCCAAGGTCGCGGCGCGCGCGCAGTCGTGCCCGCTCAAAGGCGCGCCGGTGCGCCTCGACCTCGATCTCGCCATGCTCGAGTCGGACCCGGCGATCCCCGGCCCCTGCTACATCCCGGGCCGCTAGGCCGCACGCCGCCGTCCGGAGGATCGCGCCATAGCGACGTCGATCACGCCGCGACTGCGCGGCGCGCTGCTGATCGCGGCCGCGACCTTGTGCTGGAGCATGGGCGGGATTCTCGTGCGCCTGGTCGGTGCCGACGCCTGGACCATCGTATTCTGGCGCTCGCTCACGCTCGCGCTCGTGCTCGGCGCCTATCTCGGCTTGCGCCACGGGCGGCGGACGGGCGAGATGTTTCGCGCCATGGGCCCGGCCGGTGCCTTGTCCGGGCTGCTGCTCGCGGCGTCGTTCGTGTTGTTCATCCTCGCGGTCACGCACACCCTGGTCGCCAACGCGCTGGTGATCATGAGCGCGGCGCCCCTGGTCTCGGCCGTGCTCGGGCGGATCGCGCTCGGCGAGCGCATCAGGCCGCAGACGGTGGCGGCGATGGCGGCGGCGCTGGCGGGCATCGGCGTCATGATGTGGGGCGCGGGCCGGCCGGGCGCGGCGCCGGCGTCGTTGCTCGGCAGCCTGTTCGCGTTCGGCGTCGCGCTCAGCTTCGGCGCCAACATCGTGGTGGTGCGCGCCTCGCGCCACCTCGACATGCTGCCGGCGATGTGCCTGGGCGGGCT
The DNA here is from genome assembly GCA_036398035.1 of Alphaproteobacteria bacterium. Taxonomy (GTDB): domain Bacteria; phylum Pseudomonadota; class Alphaproteobacteria; order UBA7887; family UBA7887; genus DASWHU01. Next base: position 4,596 of record DASWHU010000086.1, read on the forward strand.
GTTCGCCGCGCTCGCCGCGCTGCCGTTCGCGGCACCGGCGGAGGTGTCTGCGCGCGACCTCGGCCTGCTCGCGCTGATGGGCAGCGTGCAGCTCGCGCTCGGCCTGTTCCTGTTCCTGCGCGGCACCCCGCACCTGACGGCCGCAGAGGTCGGCCTGCTCACCTTGCTCGAGACGGTGCTGGCGCCGATCTGGGTGTGGGTGGGAGTGGGCGAGGAGCCGGGGCCTGCGACGCTCGCCGGCGGCGCGATCGTGCTCGCCGCGCTCGTCGCGCATTCCGCGCTTGGCATTCGCCGCAGCAAGCCTCCGGTCGGCATGGCTTGAGCGCGGCGCGCCGGAACGGCCGCGACAGGTCGGCGCATGTGGTCTACGATGCCGCGCTTCGGCACGGGCGCGGGAGGAGGGGTGAGACATGACCGAGCCCTCGACGGACGGCGGCGGCGAAAGGCCCGGCACGGAGACGACTCGCGCGCGCAGGGCGAGCCTGCGGACGCTGCTGCAAACCGAGAAGACCGCCAACCGGGTGCTTCTCGCCGGACCGGTCGCGATCGCGGTCGCTCTCCTGGTCGTCGTCGCCTATTCGGCGCACGTCGCCGACGCCGGCGCGTTCCTCGCCTTGATCGGCACGCTGTTCGCGCTTGCGCTCGCGTCGCTGGCCGCGGGCGGATTCATCGGCTTCCTGTTCGGTATCCCGAGGGTCGCGCCGGCAGCGAGCGAGGCGCGGACGGAACCGGCGCCGCAAGCCGCCGCCAGGCCGGAGCCCGGCGGCGAAGCGGCGCCCGCCCGAGCGGCGGACGCGGCTACCTCCAGGGACAGCGGCCACCGCGTCAACACCAACCTGGAAGAGGTGTCCGACTGGCTGACCAAGATCATCGTCGGCGTGTCGCTGGTCGAGTTCAAGTCGATCGCCGAGTTCGTCGACAGCTTGTCTTTGGACATCGCCGGCATCTTTCAGCCCGCTTGCACCGGAGCGGTCGCGAACTGCTTCCTCGGCGTCAGGGTGTTCTCGGCGGCGGAGATCATCCTGTTCTTTCTCATCGGCATCCATTTCGGCTTCCTGTGGACCCGGCTGCTGGTCCAGGGCGCGATCAAGGACGCCGACCTGTCGCTGGTGGCGAAGTTCGAGCAGCAGCGCGAGGAGCTGGACGAGCGCGTGCAGCAGGACAAGGCCGACGCCGATGCGATCCATGCCGTGGGCCGGGTGCTCGACGGGTCGGAAAGCATCGCCAAGGAGGAGCTCAAGCGCGCGCTGGGGAACGCCACCCAGCGCACGCGCGCGGTGGCATTCTATCGGGCACGCAACTTCCGCCAGGAGCACGATCGCACCGAGCGGGAAAGCATCGGGCGCGTGATACCGATCTTCGAGGCGCTGATAGAGCTCGACGTCGAGCGAACCGGCGGGCGGCCGATCTATCATCGCAACTACGCGCAGCTCGCCTATGTGCGCAAGGACAAGACGCCGCCCGACTATGCGGGCGCGATCGAGGCGCTGGACGCGGCGATCAGGACCCGGCCGGCGGACGAGGCGGTGCTCTACGCCCTGTACGAGTTCAACCGGGCGGTGTGCCGCATGCAACTCGACAAGCAGTTTGCGGCCGGCGCGGCAACCGATGACGAGGAGATGAAGCAGCTGATCGTGAGCGACCTTTCGGCCGCATGCCGGAACGAATGGATTCGAGACAACGTGATTCCGTCCGACGACGAGGTCCAGAAGTGGCTCAAGCTGAACAAGATAACGCTCCGCACGTAAGCCTCGCGCGTGGTGCCGGCGGCGCCCTGCGGCGAGCCGCAGCCGACGCGCATGGCCGAGGCTGACGCTTGCCCGTTCTGCTCGCCCGCGGAGCAGAGATTCGCGTTCGCCGCGCGCGGCGGCTTTCGTGCCTACTACAACGTCGCGCCGATCCTGCCCGGGCACGTCCTGGTGGTCCCCGAACGACACGTCCAGAGCCTGATGGGGCTCGATGACGATGAGCTCGGCAACTTCTTCCGCTTCGCGCGCACGGTGACCGCATTCGTGCTCGCGGCGTTCGAGGGGAGCGGGTTCGACTGGTCGATCCAGGAGGGCGAGGACGCGGGGCAGAGCGTCGACCACCTCCATCTTCACGTCATCCCGCGGCATGCCGGCGACCTGCCGTCCCCGGGCGACTGGTATCCGCGCCTGGTCGAATCTCGGTCGGTGCGGATCGACGATGCCACGCGCCCTCGGCTAACCGATAGCGAGCGAACGGCAATCGTGGCCCAACTCAAAGAGCGTTGGGTGGACTGCCCATGATGAAGCCGGCCAGCCACGCGGAGGCGCGGAGGACGCGGAGGGTGCGGAGAAGAGTGAAACCGCGGAGGACACGGAGGACACAGAGAGCACAGAGTGTGTCATTCTCTATGATCTCTGCGCGCTCTGCGGTTGATCCTTTTCGCTCACCTCCGCGTCCTCCGCGCCTCCGCGTGATCCGAATAACGGCGCGCGGCACATTGTCCGTGAAGCGGTGAGTGAAACAAGCGCAGGGGCTGCCGGCGACAGCCGCCGTGGGCGCGGGCGGGCGGTGGTGGTCGGCGCCGGCATCGTCGGCATGGCGTGTGCGCTGTGGCTCAAGCGTGACGGCTGGAAGGTCCTGGTCTTGGACCCGCGCGCGCCGGGCGAAGGGTGCTCGTTCGGCAATGCCGGCATCGTCGCGGTCACCCAGATGGTGCCGCCGTCGACCTCCGCACTCCTCGCCGAGGTGCCGCGCATGCTGTTCGACCCGCGCTGGTCGATCTCGATCCGCCTGCGCTACCTGCCGCGCTTCGCCCCGTGGCTGATCCGCTTCCTCGCCGCGAGCCGGCCGGCACGCGTCGCCGAGATCGCGCAAGCGATGGCCGCGCTCCTCGGCGGTGCGATGGACAGCCACCGCGCGCTGCTCGCCGCCGCCGGGGCCGAGGACCTGCTCCGGCTGCAGGGCTGGCTCGCCGTGTACCGGCGCGCGACGCCGTCGCTCAAGTGCGACCTCGCGCTCAGGCGCGCCCACGGCGTGCGCGCGGACGAGCTCGGCGGGGCGGAGATTCGCCAGCTCGTGCCGGCGCTCGCGCGCGACCTCGACTACGGCGTCTTCTACCCCGACGTCGGCCACGTGCGCGACCCGTTCGCCCTCGTCCAGGCCTATGCCCGCCGGCACCTCGCCGACGGCGGGGAGATTGCGCGCATGTCCGTGACCGGGTTCGCGGTCCGCGACCGCAGGGTCGAGGCGGTGCGGACGGCGGACGGCGAGCTGGCGTGCGAGCTGGCGGTGGTCGCGGCCGGCGCCTGGTCGCGCGCGCTTGCCGCCGGGCTCGGCGCGCGCGTGCCGCTCGATACCGAGCGCGGCTACCACGTCACCCTGCCGGAGGCCGGCGTCGAGCTGCCGCTGCCGGTGATGGCCGGCGACGCGCGCTTCGGGCTGACCCCGATGATCCCCGGCCTGCGCCTCGCCGGCACCGCCGAGTTCGCAGGTCTCGATGCGCCGCCCAACCCCGCCCGCCACGCGGCGATGATCGAGCGCGCGCAAAGAATCGTGCCGGGCCTCGGCGCCGCGCGGGCGACGACCTGGATGGGCTTTCGCCCCTCGACGCCCGACTCGATGCCGGTGATCGGGCGCGCGCCGGCGGCCGACAACGCCTATCTCGCTTTCGGCCACGGCCATCTGGGCCTGACCGCGGGCCCTGTGACGGGGCGCGCGATCGCCGACCTCGCCGCCGGGCGCATGCCCGCCTTCGACATCGCCCCGTTCCGCGCCGAGCGTTTCCACTGAGCCGGTTTGGGCTTGTGGGGCCGGCCCGCGCGGGGCACCCTTCGGCGTCACGCGAGGGGAGTGCGACGATGCCGGCTCAATCGGACCGCCTTGCCCGCCCGCTCGGCGGCGTGCGCGTGCTCAACCTGGGCGGCGCCTGGGCGGGGCGGATCGCGGGCCTGTTGCTCGCCGACCAGGGGGCGGAGGTGATCGAGCTCGTCCGGCCGGGGCGCGCGCCGCACCGTGCCGATGCCCTGGTCGACCGCGGCAAGCGGGTGGTCGAGATCGACCTCAAGGCCACGGGCGGGCGCGACCGGGCGTGGGCGCTCGCCGCCGACGCCGACATCGTGCTCGACAACATGCGCGCCGGCGCCACCGACCGACTCGGCCTCGGCTGGCGCGCGCTCGCCGCGGGCAATCCGGCCCTGGTTTATGTCGCGCTGCCGGGCTTCGCCGCGGGCGATGCGCTCGCCGACGCGCCCGCCTGGGAGGGCGTGATCGGCGCCCGCACCGGCGTTTTCACCGACATCCCGCCGCTCGCGCGAGTGATCGGCGGCCGCCCGGTCTATACCGCGATCCCGATGGCCTCGGCCTATGGCGGCGTCCACGGCGCGCTCGCCGGGACACTCGGGCTGCTGCACGCACGGCGCACCGGCGCCGGCCAGCGCATCGAGGTGCCGCTTGCGGACGCGGTGATGTCGGCGATGGCGCTGCTCGCCGCCGACATCGAGGGCCAGCCGCCGCGCTACAACATCCCGCCGATCGACACCACCATGATGGAGGTCGCGGCGCCGATCCTGCGCGATCTCGCCGACCGGCTCGCGCCCGCGCACATCCAGCGCATCGCCGCCTACCTCAAGACCTTCCGCCTGCCATTGTTCGCCGACTATCCGTGCGGCGACGGCCGGCGCCTGTTCGTCAACGCCACCGACCACGTCCACCAGACGCGGGCGTTGCTCGAGGTGCTCGGCCTCTACGACCAGCTGATCGCCGAAGGGCTGGTCGCCGGCAACCCCTATGCCGACAGCGGCGCCGGCAACAATGTCAACGACGCGCGCTCGATGTCGCCGGCCTGGCGCGAGCGCATCGGCGCCGGCATGGCGGCGCGCCTCAAGACCCGCCCGGCGCGCGACTGGGAGACGGCGCTGCGTGCCGCCGGCGTGCCGGCGACGGTGGTCCAGACCAGCGCCGAGTGGCTGGCGCACCCGCAGCTCCACGACGCCGGGGTGACCGCCGACGTCGACGACCCGACGCTCGGGCGCACCCGCCAGCCGGGGCGGTTCGTGACCATCGAGGGCGCGCACCTCGCCTCGCCGCCGCTCGCGCCGCGCCAACAGTTGCCGGGCGAAGCGACCTGGCGGCCCCGCGCGGAGAGCGCACCGACGCAGAGGGACGGCGCGCCGGCGGGGCCGATCCTCGCCGGCATTCGCGTGCTCGACCTGTCGAACGTGGTCGCCGGGCCGGCGGCGGGGCGCACGCTCGCCGAGCTCGGCGCCGAGGTGATCCGCATCGACCCGCCGGCGCCCCAGGCCGGCCCGCGCATGACCATGTGGTTCGGCATCGACGTCAACCAGGGCAAGCGCGCGGTGATCCTGGACCTG
>DASWHU010000087.1:0-1676 GCA_036398035.1 Alphaproteobacteria bacterium
GCCGTAGCACACCAGGTGCGGAATCGAGTCCATCAGGAACGCGATCAGCGGCAGCAGGTCGCGGAACATCGCCTCGGCGCGGTCCCATTGGCCGGCGCGGGCAAGGTCGTAGATCGCCGCCTGCACGTCGGCGCTCTCGGCGCCCGGGATCAGGCCGGCGCAGCCGAGCCTGAGCGACTCGGTGAGCTCGAGCCCGGCGCGGCCGTTGAACACGCGGAACCGCCCCTCGGTCTCGGCGATCAGGCGCTTGAGATACACTGGCGGCCCCTCGGCCTTGAGCAGGCGCAGGTTCGGGTGGCGGCGGCCAAGCGTCGCGAGCGCCTGGTTGCCGAGCCCGACGCCGATATATTGCGGCGCGTTCTGGATCGCGACCGGCAACGGCGTGGTGTCGGCGACGGCGCCGAAGAAGCGCACCAGCTCCGCCTCGCTCGCGCCCGGCGCCGGCGGCGGCTGCAGGATCAGCCAGCGCGCGCCCGCGGCCTCGGCGGCGGCGGCGAACGCGCGCTGGCCGGCGACGCTCGGCTCGGCGACGGTCACCGCCAGCGGCAGGCGCCCGCCGAGCGCCTCGGCGACGCAGTCGAGGAAGGCGCGGCGCTCGTTCACATCGAGCTTGTTGACCTCGCTGGCGAGCCCGAGGGCGGCGATGCCGTGAACCCCGCTCGCCGCGAGCGCATCGACCTCGGCCGCGATCGCGGCGCGGTCGAGGCCGCCGCCGGTGTCGAAGAACGCATACAGCATCGGCCAGATGCCGGCGATGTCGGTCACGTCCGGCGCCGCCATGCGCGCTCCCCCGTTCGTCGTGGCGCACGATTATGCCCGTGCGCGCGCGATTGCGCGACTCGCGCCCCGCGCCTAGAGTTGCCCGCCCATGGGCCTTGCGTCCCCCACGCTCACCCTGTTCGAGGACCGGCTGGCGCCGGGCGCGGTCCTTGGCCCGGCGCCGGCCGCCGGCCATCGCGTGATCTACGTCGCCGAGGGCGCGGCCACCGTCGACGGCGCGGCCGCGGCCGAGGACGAGGCGCGGTACGGGGCGGCGGACGCCTCGATCGCCGCCGGACGCTCGGGCGCGGTGCTGTGGCGCTGGCAGGTCGCGGACGGGGACGTGCCGGCAGGGGCCGGCTCGACCGGGAAGCTCGCGGTCGCGCTCGCGCGCCACGGCATCGGCCGCGGGCGCTGGCTGCTGCGCTGCGACAGCGTCTGGTTCCCGCCCGGCGGCTGCGCCTATCTCCACACCCACCGGGGACCCGGCATCCGGTGCCTGCGCACGGGCTCGATCCGCATCGACACCGCCGGCACGTCGACCCGGTACCGGCCGGGCGAGGCGTGGTTCGAGCCGGGCCCGGAGCCGGTGTTCGCGCAAGGCGACGCCGAGCACGAGACCCGGTTCATCCGGGTGATGGTGCTGCCGCCCGCTCTCGCCGGCCAGCCGTCGATCACCTATGTGCGCAGCGAGGACCGCGACCGGCCCAAGTCGCAGCGCTACCGCGGCTACTGCGACATTCCGGTCGATCTATAAGGCAGCAATGATTGCCGCGGCAACGGTCTCCTTGCGACCGTGTCAGCGCGTCGGCACCGGCTTGTCGCCCGAGTAGTCGTAGAAGCCGCGCCCGGCCTTGCGCCCGATCCAGCCGGCCTCGACATACTTAACCAGCAGCGGGCAGGGACGGTACTTGGTG
>DASWHU010000088.1:0-3853 GCA_036398035.1 Alphaproteobacteria bacterium
GTAGAAGCGGAGCGCGTTGAACCCCGGCGTGCACGCCACCGCAGCCCCGGCGGCAAGCGAGGACAGCACGCCTGCGACCAGCCCGTGGATGTGGAACAGCGGCATGACGTTGAGGCACAGGTCGCCCGCCCCGAGCTTGAGCGTCGCGCCAATGTGCCGCGCCGAGGCGCACAAATTGGCGTGGCTCAAGGGCACGATCTTGGGCCGCGAGGTGGTGCCCGAGGTATGGAGGACCAGCGCCACGTCGTCGGCCTCGGCCGCGCCGGCCTCGATCGCGCGCGGTTGCGCCGGGCCGGCGAGGGTGAACAGGCCGGCGGCGCGCGCATCCGCGGTGAGCTCGCAGATGGGAACGCCGAGGCGCGCGGCCACCGCCCGCGCCGGGGTGTCGGCGCCGGCCTCGACCATCAGCGCGCGCGCGCCGAGATCGGACAGGTAGAAATCGAGCTCCTCGTCGCGGTAGGCGGGATTGAGCGGCGCGGTGGTCGCGGCGCAGGCGACGGTCAGGAACGCCGCCGCCATCTCGGGGCCGTTGGCGAGCACGATCGCGACCCGGTCGCCGCGGCCGATGCCGTGGGCGTTGAGCGCGGCACGGACCTCGCCGGCGAGGCGGCGCAAGTCCTTGTTGGTGAGGGGAGCGCGCCCGGGCGCGGCGATGGCGGTGGAGTCGTCGGCGCCGGCGGCGAGCAGCCGGGCAATGGTCTGGGGCTCGGTCATGGGCGGGTTTTAGCGCGGAACGGGCGCGCCGCCAATCGCCGGCGCCTTCGCCACGGGGCACGCGATCGTTTACCATCCGGAAAGCGTTGCGGGCGGACAATCACAGCAGCGGGAGAGACCAGCGATGAGCGTCACCGACATCGAGACCGCCGAGACCCTGCCGGGGGTGCCCAACAACCTCCAGCCGCTGTGGAAGCCGTTCACCGCCAACCGCCAGTTCAAGGCGGCGCCGCGGCTGCTGGTCGCGGCCGAGGGCATGTACTACCGCTCGATCGACGGCCGCCAGATCCTCGACGGCGCCGCCGGCATGTGGTGCGTGAATGCCGGCCACGGCCGGCGCGAGATCGCCGAGGCCGTCAAGCGCCAGGTCGCGGTGATGGACTACGCGCCGGCGTTCCAGATGGGCCATCCGCTCGAGTTCGACCTCGCGGCGCGCCTTGCCGCGCTGCTGCCCGGCGACCTCGACCACCTGTTCTTCACCAACTCGGGCTCCGAATCGGTCGACACCGCGCTCAAGATCGCGCTCGCCTACCACCAGGCGCGCGGCGAGCCGACCCGCACCCGCCTGATTGGGCGCGAGCGGGGCTATCACGGCGTCGGCTTCGGCGGCATGTCGGTGGGCGGCATCGCCGCCAACCGGCGCCAGTTCCGCAACCTGATCGCCGAGGTCGACCACCTGCCGCACACCCACGCGCCCGAGCACAACGCCTTCAGCCGCGGCCAGCCGGAGTGGGGCGCGCACCTCGCCGACCAGCTCGAGGCGCTGGTCCAGCTCCACGGCGCCGGCACCATCGCGGCGGTGATCGTCGAGCCGGTGGCCGGCTCGACCGGCGTGCTGGTGCCGCCGATGGGCTATCTGCACCGCCTGCGCGAGCTCTGCGACCGGCACGGCATCCTGCTGATCTTCGACGAGGTGATCACCGGCTTCGGCCGGCTTGGCGCGAGTTTTGCTAGCGAGTATTTCGACGTCCTGCCGGACATCGCGACCATGGCCAAGGGGCTGACCAACGCCACCGTGCCAATGGGCGCGGTGGCGGTGCGCAAGGGGATCTACGACGCGTTCATGACCGGGCCTGAGCACGTGATCGAGCTGTTCCACGGCTACACCTATTCCGGCCATCCGCTCGCCTGCGCCGCCGGGCTCGCGACCCTGTCGCTGTACGGCGAGGAGGACCTGTTCGAGCGCGCCGCCGAGATGGCGCCCCACTTCGAGGACGCGGTGCACGGACTGCGCGGCCACAGGCACGTGATCGACGTGCGCAACCTCGGCCTGATGGCGGGAATCGAGCTCGAGCCGCGCCCCGGCGCGCCGGGCACGCGCGCGCTCGACGTGTTCCGCGACTGCTTCGCGCGCGGGGTGCTGATGCGCATCACCGGCGATACGCTGGCCCTGTCGCCGCCGCTGATCATCGAGCGCGCCGAGGTCGACCGGCTGGTCGAGACGATCGCGGCCTCGCTCGCCGGGACGGCATGAACATCGGCGCGCCCAACTACGCCGAGGAGCAGCTCGGCGCCACCCTCAGGAACATCGCCGGCAACCCGCTCGGCTGGCAGGCGGTGCACCTGCACCTGTCCGGGCTCGCCCAGCGCCATCGCCGCGAGGGCACCGTGCGCATCGCTCTCAAGGGCTTGCAGGAGCTGGTGCACGCGCACGAGGGGCGCATCTTCGTGCTGTTCAATTTCGACATCGTGCTGCTGGTCAGGGGCGCGCTGGTCAGCGAGGTGCAGGCGCTGGTCGACGCCACCCGCGCCCTGTTCACGGACGATCGGCTGAGCCGCGAGGCGCGCCTGTTCTCGACCTGGTACGACCTGTCGATCACCCTCGGCCGGCTCGAGCGCGAGGTCCGCCGGCTGGCGCTCGACAAGCTGCGCCTGCGCGAGGGGCGCAGGTCCGAGAGCACGCGCTTCTTCAACCTCGAGCCGCTCGATCCGGGCCGGCTGTACAAGCTCCAGGCCGCGCTTGCGACCCTCGACATCTCGGGCTATGTGCGCCACCAGCCGGTGTGCGCGCTGCTGCCCCACGCCATGCCCAGGCGCGTGTTCGAGGAGATCTACGTGCACATCGCGGACCTGCAGAAGCCGCTGATGCCGAACGTCAACCTGGCCGGCAACCTCTGGCTGTTCCAGCACCTGACGCGCTCGCTCGACCAGCGGGTGCTGGCGATGCTGACCCGCCAGCCGGAGGACCTCAAGTCGCGGCCGATCAGCCTCAACATGAACATCGACACCATCCTGTCGCAGAGCTTCCTCGCCTTTGACGACAGCCTCAAGCAGGGCCTCCAGCGCCGGATCGTGATCGAGGTGCAGCCGGTCGACGTGTTCGCCGACGTGAAAGCGTTCCAGCTCGGCCGCGAGTTCGTGCGCCGCAAGGGCTACCGGCTGTGCCTCGACGGGCTCAAGCCCGAGACCTTGCCGCTGTGCGGTCGCGCGAGCCTCGGCGTTGACCTGATCAAGCTGCATTGGGACGACTCGATGGCCGGCAGCGGCAGCGAGGCGGCGGCGGGCGATCTCGGCCGGGCGATCCGCGAGGCCGATTCGAAGCGCGTGATCCTCACCCGCTGCGACGACCAGGAGGCGGTCGAGTTCGGCTTCGCGCTCGGCATCAACCTGTTTCAGGGCCGCCACATCGACGAGATGCTGCGCCCGGGCAGCCACAGCCGCAACTGACCGGCGGGCGCGCGCTCGAAGTTTGTCGATTTGCCGCCTCACCCTTCGAGACGCGCCCTGCGGGCGCTCCTCAGGGTGAGGTAACCGTATGATCTTAAAGAATTCCTCGTCCTGAGGAGGTCGCGACCCGTCCTCCGCAGCAGCGGCGGCGCCGCTGCCGCTGCGGAGGGTGGACGCGGCCGTCTCGAAGGACGGCGGCCGTGTCGTTCGCGCGCGCTCAGTCGCCTTCGGCGAGCGAGTCGAGCTGTTTCTGCATGCGCGCGAGCTGGTCCCGGAGCTCGCTGATCTCGCGGTCGTGGCCGGCCTCCCCGCGCTCCGGCTTCGCCGCCGTCGCCGCGCCGCCGGTGCCGGCGAGCGGCGTGAACATGGCCAGGGCCTGGCGGAACATCTCCATGTTCTGCTTGCTCAGCTCCTGCATCTGGCGGACCGGGAACAGGTCGCCGAACGCGCCCTGGACCTGCTGGCGCATCTG
>DASWHU010000089.1:0-9093 GCA_036398035.1 Alphaproteobacteria bacterium
GCCAGCAACGCGGTGACGTCGATGTCGTTGGTCGCGGTGCGGATGCGCGCGGCGTTCTCGGGCGATGTGGTGATGCGCTGCAAGTCGTTGAACCAGTCGACCTGCGCCGGCGTGCCATCGGGCAGAAACAGGGTCGCGAACAGCTGGCGGATCGCCGGGTTGTCCTGGCCCCAGGAGTGGCGGATCAAGGTAATCATGGCCTCGGCCTGGTCGATGTCCGCCTGACTGCCGCGCTTGCGCCGGCCGCGGGCGAAGCCGCCATAGAGGACCAGCTTGCTGACGCGCTCGGGGTGGCGGACGGCATAGGCGATCGAGACCGCGCAGCCCTGCGAGATGCCGAGCAGCGGGAAGCGGTCGAGGCGGCAGGCATCGACCACCGTCTCGAGGTCGCTGACGAACGCCTCGAACGAGATGTCCTCGACGGTCCAGTCGGACAGGCCGTTGCCGCGCGCGTCGTAGCGGACCAGCATGTGATCGTGCGCGAGCTCAGCCAGCAGGTGGCGCCAGATCGGGCTGGTCCAGTCATATTCGAGGTGGTTGAGCCAGTTCGCCGTCTTGACCAGCGGCGGGCCGGCGCCGGCGACCGCATAGGCGATCGAGGTGCCGTCGCGCGCGCTGCAGAACCGGATGTCCTGATGACCGGCGGCCGCGGCATCGGCGCGCGGCCGGCCCGCCGCGCCGACGGCGTAGACGCGCACCGGCTTGGCGATGTTCTTGACCGGCCGCTCGCCGAGAAAATCGAAGCCGCAGTCGAGCTTGCCCTCGACCGCGTCATGGACCGCGCCCGAGACGCAGATGCCGCCCGCCTCGGCGAGCGCCTCCAGGCGCGCGGCGATGTTGACCCCGTCGCCGTAGACGGTGCCGTCGGCCTCCTCGATCACGTCGCCGAGGTTGACGCCGATGCGCAAGCGCATGCGCCGCTCGGGCGCGAGCTCGACGTTGCGCCCCTCGACGGCCTGTTGAATCTCGACCGCCGCCGCGACCGCCTCGACCGCGCTCGCGAAGTCGGCGAGCAGCGCATCGCCCGGCGCGTTCACCACCCGCCCGCCGTGGCGCGCGACCAGTCCCGCAATGACCTCGCGGCAGGTCTTGAGCGCGGCCACCGTCGCCGCCTCGTCGGCCTGCATCAGGCGCGAATAGCCGACCACGTCCGCCGACAGGATCGCCGCCAGCTTCCGCTTGACGCCCGGCTGCGTTGCCACCGCAATGCCCGTTCGCGTGCGTGGACCGGTGGCCGTTTCAGCCGTTGAACACCACCAGGCGCTCCTCGGTCATCTCGCGGATCGCGTAGTGCGGGCCCTCGCGGCCGAGCCCGCTGTCCTTGACCCCGCCATAGGCGAGCTGGTCGGTGCGCCAGGTCGAGGTGCCGTTGATGATCACGCCGCCGGTGCGGATGCGCCGGATCGCGCTCAGCGCGACCGCGAGCGAGGCGCTGAACAGCCCGCACTGGAGCCCGTAGCGGCTGGCGTTGATGCGGGCGAACGCCTGGTCGATGTCGTCATAGGGAATCACGCTGACCACGGGCCCGAACACCTCCTCGCACACCACCTTCATCGACGCCTCGACGTCGGCGAGCACGCACGGCGCATATTGCGCGCCGACGCGATGGCCGCCGGCGAGCCGCCGGGCGCCGCCGGCGAGCGCCTCGGCGACCCACGATTCGACGCGCCGCGCGGCGTCCTCGTCGATGCACGTGCCGACGTCGGTGGCCTCCTCCAGCGGGTCGCCGACCTTGAGCGCGTCCACCGCCGCGACCAGGCGATGCGTGAACGAGTCCGCGACCGCGCGGTGGACGAAGACCTTCTGCACCGATATGCAGCTCTGGCCGGCAAGGCGCATCGCGTTGCGCGCGCACATCGTCGCCGCGGCGTCGATGTCGGCATCGGCATGGACGATGGTCGGGCCGTCGCCGCCGAGTTCGAGCGCGACCCGCTTGAGCCCGCACGCGGCGCGGATGCGCGCGCCGGTGGCACTCGAGCCGGTGAAGCTGATCATGTCGACCTTGGGGTGGGCAACCAGCGCCGGCCCGGCCGCCTCGCCGTAGAGCACGTTCAGCAGCCCCGCCGCCGCGCCCGCGTCGACAAACAGCTCGGCGAGCTTGTGGACGCTGAGCGGCGCCTGCGGCGGCGCCTTCAGCACCACCGCATTGCCGGCCGCGATCGCCGGCGCGACCTTGTGGCAGGCGAGGTTGAACGGCGCGTTGAACGGGGTGATCGCGGCGACTACGCCGACGGGCACGCGCAGCGTGAACGCGATTCGGCCCGCGCCCATCGCGCTCGCCTCGAGCGGCACCTGCTCGCCGGTGATGCGCACCGCTTCCTCGGCCGACAGCGCGATGGTCTCGGCCGAGCGCTCGACCTCGGCCGCGCAGTCGCGGATCGCCTTGCCGGTCTCGCGCGCCATCGCCCGGGCAATGTCGCCGGTGCGCTCGGCCAGCAAGGTGCCCACCCGGCGCAGCAGCGCCGCGCGCTGATAGCCCGGCACCGCCGCCGCCCGGTCCTTGGCCGCGACCGCCGCCTCGACCGCGGCGTCGACGTCGGCGGCGGTGGACACCGGTACCGTTGCCACCACCTCGCCGCGATAGGGGTCGCGGTCCTGGTAAGAGTCGGCGCCGTCGCGCCAGGCGCCGCCGATCAGCATGCGCACCGCCTGCGCCTGGCCCTGGGCCCGCTTGTGCGCGGCAACCGCCTGGTCGTACATTGCCCTCTCCTTTTTCCGCACGCGCCGCTTGCCCGTGCGGCCACAATTTAGAAAGCTAAGTTTCGCGTTCCGCCGCTGTCAACTCGGGGCCGGGCGATGGTCGAAAGCGTGCGCTATTTCGGGATCAACACCTATTCCTACATCTACAGCCACGCCGCCGGGCCGTGCCTGGAGGCGCTGGCGGCGCGCGGCCACACCCATTTCGAGCTGATGATGTATCCCGGGCACGCTTGGCCCCAGGACATGGACGCGCGTGCCCGCCAACGCCTCCGGCGCGCCATCGACGCCGGCGGGCTCACGCTCTGTACCCTCAACATGCCCAACATCGATGTCAACATCGCCGCTGCCGCGCCCGCGATGCGCGAGCTCAGCCGCCCGCATCTCAAGCGCGTGATTTCGCTCGCCGGCGATCTCGGCGCCGCCGGGGTGGTGGTCGGCCCGGGCAAGCCGAACCCGCTGTTTCCGGGCCCGGTGGACCAGATGACGGGCTGGTTCTACCAGGCGCTCGATGTCCTGGTGCCGCTGGCGGAGCGCGCGGGCACCCGGGTGCTGGTCGAGAACATGCCGTTCGCGTTCCTGCCCCGCGCCGACCGGCTGATGGCTGCGCTCGATGGTTACGGCAGCGACGCGATCGGGGTGGTCTACGACGTCGCCAATGCGGTGTTTGCGCGCGAGGACCCGGTGGCGGGGCTGCGCCGGGTCAAGGCGCGGCTTGCGCTCGTGCACCTGTCGGACACCGGCACCGACAGCTACCGGCACGCCCCGGTCGGCACCGGCGCGGTGCCGTTCGACCGCGTCGCGCGCGCGCTTGACGACATCGGCTATCGCGACGTGGCGATGCTCGAGATCGTCTCGCCCGCGCCGGACGCCGACATTCCGGCGAGCATCGACCGGCTGCTCGCCGACGGCGCCTGGCGCGCGCTCGCGGCGGCGGCATGACGGCGATGGCGGCGGGGCGGCCTTACGACGTGGTCGTGGTCGGCGGCGGCGGCGCCGGGCTCGCCGCGGCGATCGAGGCGCGCAGCCTCGGGCGCAGCGTCGCGCTCTTGGAGAAGAACCCGGCGCTGGGCGGCACCACCGGCGACAAGCGCGGCCTAGGACCATTTCGACCTGTCGTCCTGCGACGGTCCACTCGCGCTTTGATCACGAACTCTGCATCGCGGTGTGCGAGCAGGCGGCTCGAGTGGCGAGTGCCGCAGCGCATTCGCGAGTGCGATCGGCGCCGACCGTCTGAACCGACATTACATGCCGCCGATCACGGTCAAGGAGACTGCTTGACTACGGTGACATCGACCACACGGTTGCGAGGTTCAGCGAGATCGTCCGAGGTAGCGACCGTTTGGTCGCCTTCGCCAGTCCAGGTCGTGTCGATTTGAGCGGCCGGCACCCCGGCGGTGATGAGCGCATCGCGGACCACGTTCGCCCGTCGATGCGCCAGTGCCATGTTGTCGGGTGGGGCGCCGACGCGATCAGTCCGGCCGATCACCGTCACGCGCGTCGGGCCGGCGTTTGCTGCGACATGGGCCACGGTCTTTATGATCGTCTGCCCTCTCGCGTTGATCTCAGTGCTGTTGGTATCGAAGTAAATCTGGTACCAGGCGCCAGCCAGCTCAGGACCGCTCGCGGCGGCAGCCTGTGTCGGCGGCGGTGATGCTTGTTTCGCGCATCCAGCTGCTATGGAAAGCGCCAAGACAGCAACGAGCGTTCGTAGGATTTTCGCAGATTGAAACATTTTTAATTCCATCGTCTGCCGACATTGCCTTGGACGTGTGCGGCCTACTTCCATATCGGTCGGCCGAGACTGATCTGTTGCTCATCGGTGAGGGCGCCGGTGGCAGCGCCGACGGCACCACCGATCAGCGCGCCCTCAAGGGGAGCGCCGACCAGCAATCCGCCGACCGCACCGACTCCGGCGCCGATTCCGCCGCCGCTTATGGCGCGTTCACCAGTGGTCTGGCCGCACGCGCCGAGCGCGAATAGAGGGAACAAAAGGACCGCCGCCAAAGTAATTCGTTTCATGATTTGCCTCCACGCGGGTAGTTCATCCATTCCCCCTCGCCCAGGTCGACCAATGCCGCAGCACGCATCACGACAACCGGTCTTGTCTCATAGCTTCTTGCCTAACCTTGGCACCAACGCTTATTATTCCTAGGGCCGCTATATCAAGTATGCATTGATCTGCATCAAGAGGGGGCGACAAAGCCCCAGCCGGAGTGGAACGTGGAATCGTGAGCGCCGGCCGACCTCAGCGCCACGACCGACAATGCTGCGCATGACCCGATCGAGCGACAGCCGGTAGGCGCCGTTCACGTCCTCATAGCCGGCCAGGCATCCAAACACGGACTGCCGGAACAGGCAAGTAACGTGTGTTGGGTATTCAGACCCGTACGCCGGTCGCGCAGGTCCGAAGTCGCAATCTCGGTCAAGCCGAGGGCAGCAGCGAACGCCCGGAACAGCACCAGCCCGCCGTCGGAACTTAGCTTGGCGCCATGGAAATGCAGCTTGATCCGCCGGTCGAAACTGATCTTGAAAGAGCCGCTCTTTGATTTACCTCGATTCACCCGCAACAGGCGTGAACGGCGTGGCGATTGGCATCGCCCTTCTCATTGATTCCAATGGCGAAATGGGGATCTATCGGTATGCAACTATCAACCCATCTGTGGGGATGCGGGCTGAATATCCGAGCCGATCCGCTTGGCAATCGCCGTTATCGCCGTTAATGTATTGTTGGGAATTGCTGGGCGGTAATCGGCCTGGAGCCATCGGTCGGGAGAGCGTGATGGGGACGAGGGGGACGTTCGCGCGGGGGGCCGGCCTGGCCGGTGCGATCATCGCGTTGCAGATGGTGTCGACAGCACCCGCGGCCGCGCAGGAAGCGGCCACGCCGGCCGAAGCGGCGGCGATGCGGGTGCGCGTTGTCCAGACGGAAATGATGGTCGCGGCGCTGACCTGCGACCTGCATGCACAATACAACACGGTCATCGAAGTCCACGGCAGCGAGCTGAAAAGTCACGCAGCCGTTCTGAAGAGCATGTTCCGGCGCCTGCACGGTGGTGCAGCCCAACCCAGGCTCGACAGCTATGTGACCGAACTTGCCAACGACGCCTCGATGCGCAGCATCCGCGCGCGCCGCTCGTTCTGCGAGGCTGCGGGCGAGATGTTCAAGACGGCGCTTGACGACGGCATGACACTGACGGAGGTCAGCGGCAGGCTGGAGCAGCAGGCCGCCCTTCCCACGCCCTGATCCGCCGGCGCAGGATCCGCTGCCCGGCCTGCCACAGCGTGCGAAACGCAAAAAAGCGGCGGCCCGCTACTCACGGGCCGCCGCCGGTCATTTAGTTGGCGCGTCGGCGCGCGCCGTGGTGCCGATCTATTCGAGCACGATCAGGACGCGGCGGTTGCGCGGCTCGCGCACGCCGTCCGCCGTCGACACGAGCGGATCGGTCTCGCCCCGGGCGATCGTCGCGATCTCGTTCGCCGAGATGCCTTGCCGGATCAGCTCGGCCTTCACGCTGTCGGCGCGCCGCTGGGAAAGCCCCACATTGTACGGCGAGGGGCCCGACCGGTCGGCGTGACCGGTGGCCACGATCCGCACCGGGCTGATGCGCTTGGCCTCGGTCGCGGCAGCCGCGATGATCTCGCGCGCCTCGGACGTCAGGTCGGAGCGGTCCCAGTCGAAGAAGACGAGGAATTCGCGCACCGGTTCCGGCTCCACGGCAGCGGGTGGCTGCGGTTGCGGCGCGGGCGGCGGCGGGGGCGCGGGCGGCGCCGGCCTCGGCTCTGCCACGGGGGCCGGCGCGGGCGGCGGCGGGGCCGGCGGCGGGTTCAGCGAGAACCGCAGGCCCACGAATATCGCGTGGTCGTTCAATCGGGTACGAACGTCTTGGCCCGCGTTGGTGCTGAACTCCAGCCTCCACGGGCCCGCGAACAGGTAGCGGTAGTCGATAGTCAAGTCCAGACGCTCGGCAAGCGCTATCGCCACGCCGGCGCCGCCCTGCAAAGCGGGCCGGGTGCTGTTGTCGTCGATCCCGATCCCGGCGAACGGACCGACAGGCGCGGAGGCTTTCGCCCTGACATGCGCGGCGCCGAGGCCGCCGCCGATGTAGGGCTTGAACCCGCCACCGAAGTCGAGATCATAGAAGACGTTGCCCATCACGCTGTACGTGCGGACTCTGCCGTTGCCATCCACACCGCCGACATCGTCCACGTCGGCCCGGCGATAGCCGCCTTCGAGCTCGAGTCGGATGTTGCCAAAATCGTAGCCGGCGCCCGCCAGGGCGGCGAAACCCGGGTCGTGCGTGACCGACGTATCGAGGCCGCCGCCGCTTAACTTGGAACGCTGGGTCTGATGGATGCCGGCCGAACCGAAGATGTAGGCGCCAGACGAATCGTACGTCATGTCCTCGGCGGTGGCCGGAGAGCTCATGGCAACGGCGGCCAGGGCGGTCGCCGAGAGCTTTGCGAGGGTGTTCCTTGTGTACATCTGCATTTTTTTCCTCCGTTTGATTGGGTTAATTTCCCCCAATGCAGCATGCAAGACATGGATCCCGCCCATCATGCGGCGTAAATTGCTAACTAGCACAGGTCAGGGTCCGATCCGCGTGTCTCCGCCGTCTTCTGCACAACAATCAAGCAACTGTTGCAATTTTATCACAATTGTATCTAGCATCCTGGGCGCCGACCCCGCCTGGCGCTGGCGCGCGGAGGCGCGCTGATGTCGGGCGCGCGCGACTACGACGTGGTCGTGGTCGGCGGCGGCGGCGCCGGGCTCGCCGCGGCGATCGAGGCGCGCAGCCTCGGGCGCAGCGTCGCGCTCTTGGAGAAGAACCCGGCGCTGGGCGGCACCACCGGGCTGTCGGTGGGCTCGATCACCGCCACCAACACGCCCCATCAGCTGGCCAAGGGCATCAAGGACTCGCCCGCGCATCATTTCGACGACATGCCCGGGTTCGCCGGGCCGCTCGCCAACCGCGACAATCCGGCGCTGAGACGGCTCTTGACCGACAACGTGCCCGACACCTTCCGCTGGCTGCTCGGCCTCGGCCTCACCTTCTACGGGCCGATGCCCGAGCCGCCGCATCGCAAGCCGCGCATGCACACCGTGCTGCCCAACTCGCGCGCCTACGTCTGGCACCTCGCGCGCCGGGCGCGCGCGCTCGGCGCCGAGGTCTTCACCGGCGCAGCCGTCGAGGAGCTGATGCGGCACGACGGACGGGTGACCGGCGTCGTCGCCCGCATCGACGGCGCGCGCGAGACATTTCGCGCCCGTGGCGGCGTGGTGCTGGCAAGCGGCGACTACAGCGCGAGCGGCGCGCTGAAGGAGCGCTACATGTCGCCGGCACATGCCAAGGTCGACCCGATCAACCCGGCCAGCACCGGCGACGGGCACGCGCTCGCGCTGGCGCTCGGCGCGCGGGTGGTCAACGGCGACCTGTCGCTCGGCCCCGAGCTCCGCTTCGTGCCGCCGGCGCGCGAGACCCTGGTCCGCCGCCTGCCGCCGCACCGCGCGCTGGCGCGCTTCATGGCCTGGTCGATGGACCACATGCCCGAGCGGCTCTTGCGCCCGTTCGTGATGAGCTTCCTCACCACCTGGCTCGCGCCCTCGCCCAGGCTGTTCGCGGAGGGCGCGGTGCTGGTCAACCGCAACGGCCGGCGCTTCGCCGACGAGCTCGACGCGCCCGCGCTCGCCCTTCCCGACCAGCCGGGCAAGATCGGCTACATCCTGTTCGACGCCGCCGTGGCGCGGACGTTCTCGGCCTGGCCCCACTTCATCTCGACCGCGCCCGGCATCGCCTACGCCTACCTCGCCGACTACCGGCGGAACCGCACGGACATCACCCACAGCGCGCCGACACTCGCCGGCCTCGCCGCGCGGCTCGGCATGGACGGGGCCGCGCTCGAGGCCTCGGTCGCGGAGCACAACGCGGCGCTCGACGGCGGCCGCCCTCGGCTCGCCGAGCCGCCGTTCTGGGCGCTCGGCCCGGTCCGAAGCGCGATCATCTTCACCGACGGCGGGCTTGCGGTGAGCGAGCGACTCGAAGTCCTCGGCGCGGACGATCGCCCGATTCCCGGCCTCTACGCCGCGGGCTCGGCCGGCCAGGGCGGGCTGTTGCTCGAAGGCCACGGCCACCACCTGGGCTGGGCGTTCACCTCGGGCCGCATCGCCGCCCGCCACGCCGCGTGGCCCGTGACCTCCAAGGACCTGCCGGCGGACTGAGGCGCGGCAGGCCCTATTCGTCCGTCGGCGGCACCGTGATGACCAGGAACACGAGGTTGTCGAGGCCGGTGTTCATGATCGAGTGCTCGACGCCGGGCGGGATGAAGATCACGTCGTGGCGGCGGACCACGCGGCGCGCACCCGCGAGCTCGATCACGCCCTCGCCGTCGAGCACG
>DASWHU010000090.1:0-3434 GCA_036398035.1 Alphaproteobacteria bacterium
GCTAGAACAGTCGCGCCAGCCACGAGCTTTCGCTCAGCCGCGGCTCCAGCTCGCGCTCCTGCAGCAGCTCGTAGGCGTCGGCGTACCACGCGCTGCCGGGAAAATTGTGGCCGAGCACGGCCGCGGCCGCCTGCGCCTCGCCCTGAACGCCGAGCGCGAGAAAGCATTCGGTCAGGCGCAACAGCGCCTCGGGCACGTGGCTGGTGGTCTGATAGTTGCTGATCACGTTGCGGAACCGGTTGATCGCCGCCAGGTAGAACTCGAGGTCCTGGTAGGTACGGCCGACCTCCATCTCCTTGCCCGCCAGGTGGTCGCGGACCAGCGAGATCTTGAGCGAGGCGTCGCGCGCGTAACGCGAGTCGGGATAGCGCTTGGAGACCTCCTCGAACGAATCGAGCGCGAGCTCGGTCATGCGCTGGTCGCGCCCGACGTCGGAGATCTGCTCGTAATAGCTGAGCCCGACAAGATAATGGGCGTAGGCCGCGTCCGGATTGCCCGGGTGAAGCTCGATGAAGCGCTGGGCGGCGATGACCGCGTCGTCGTAGGAGCTGTTCTGGTAGAACGAGAATGCCGCCATCAGCTCCGCCTTGGTCGCCCACACCGAGTAGGGGTGCTGGCGCTCGACCTCCTCGAAGCCGCGGGCGGCGGGCTGGTAGTTGCCGGCGAGCATCTGGTCCATGGCCTCGTTGTAGAGGTCCTCGACCGGCCGCTCGACATAGGGGTCGGGGTCGCCGCCCGAGCACGCGGCGAGCGCGATCCAGGCGAAGGCGGCGAAGCCGCGCGCCGCGAAGGTCCGGAAGCGAGCTGTCATGACCATTGCACTGCGCGCGGAGTATAGCATGGCGGGTGAAGCCGCCTAGCGCCGACGCCGCAGCCGCCGCGGTTGACCGGGCGTGCCGGCCCTGGCATATGCGCGCCATGGCCTCAGCCCCCGCCGGCGACGCGCTCGCCGACCTGCTCGCCTTCGCCGACACCCTCGCCGACGCCGCGCGCGCCGTCCTGGTCAGGCATTTCCGCAGCGACCTCGCGGTCGATCACAAGGACTCCGCCTCGCCGCGCGGCCAGCCGGTGACGGTCGCCGACCGCGACGCCGAGGCGGCGATCCGCGCCTTGATCGAGGCGCGCTACCCCGACCACGGCATTGTCGGCGAGGAGCTGGGGAGCCGGCACCCGGACGCCGACTGGCAGTGGCTGATCGACCCGATCGACGGCACCCGCGCGTTCATCGCCGGGCTGCCGCTGTTCGGCACCCTGATCGGCCTCGGCCACCTGGGCCGGCCGGTGCTCGGCGTGATCGACCAGCCGGTGCTGGGCGAGCGCTTCGTCGGCAGCCGCGCGGGGGCGTTCCTCAACGGCGCGCCGATCCGCACCCGGGCGTGCCCGCGCCTGGAGCGGGCGGTGTTCGCGCTCACCGACCCCGACATGATGGCCGGCCCCGCCGAGCGCGCCGCCTATCGGACCTTGCGCCGGGGCGCGGCGGTGACCCAGCTCGGCGGCAACTGCTACGCCTATGCCATGCTCGCCGCCGGCGCCATCGACCTGGTGGTCGAGGCCGACCTCAAGCCGTGGGACATCTACGCGCTGGTTCCCGTGGTCGAGGCCGCGGGCGGGGTGATCGCCGACTGGTCGGGCGGGCCGGCGGCGGCGGCGAGCCGGGTGATCGCCTGTGGCGACGCGGCGCTCTACGACCAGGTCCAGCCGCTGCTCGCCGGCGCCGCCCCTGCCGACGACGCCGCCTAGAGCGCGTCGAGGAAGTCGCGCAGCGCCCGGTTGAACGCCTTCGGCTGCTCGACGTTGGCGAGGTGCGCGGCGTTCTCGATCACCACCAGCTTGGCACCCGGAATCTTCTGCTGGATCTCGCGCGCCGCCGACGGCGGCGTCGCCGGGTCGTCGGCGCCGACCATGACCAGCGTCGGCACCGAGATCGCCTTCAGCCGGTCGAGGAAGTCGATGCCCTTGATGGCATACGAGCAGCCGGCGTAGCCGGGCGCGGGGGTGGCGCCGATCATGGCTCCGATGCGCGCGATCTCGGGCGAGCCGGAGGCGCGGAAGTCGGCCGTGAACCAGCGCTCGATGGTGCCGTCGACCAGCGCCTTGACTCCTTGCGTCTGGACCACGCGGATGCGCCCGTCCCAGATCGTGCCGGCACCTTGCGGCCAGCGCGCGAGCGTGTCACACAGTACCAGCGCGCTGACCCGGTGCGCGTGGTCGATGCCGATGGCTTGCCCGATCATGCCGCCGAGCGACAGGCCGACGAAGGCTGAGCGCGCCACACCGAGCGCGTCCCACAGGCCGATCAGGTCGGCGGCGAGCGTCTCCATCCTGTACGGCGCCGGCGGCGCGCTGGTGCCGCCGTGGCCGCGGGTGTCGTAGCGCAGCACGCGCCAGTCGGGCGTGAGCGCCGGAACTTGCGCGTCCCACATGGCCATGGTCGAGGCCAGGCTGTTGCTCAAGGTCACCAGCGGCGCGGCTTGCGGGCCGTCGAGGCGGTAGGCGATGTCGATGCCGTTGGCGTGGATGGTGTCGGTCATGCGGGTCCTCCCTGGTCCCCGTTTGCAGACGCGGCCGTCGCGGCCGTGGTATCACGGCCCGCGAGACTAGCCCGGAGGCGAGATGGAACGCGAGTCGATGGACTACGACGTGGTCATCGTCGGCGCCGGCCCCGCCGGGCTCGCCTGCGCGATCCGGCTCAAGCAGCTGTGCGCCGAGCACGATGCCGAGCTCGGCGTGTGCGTGCTCGAGAAGGGCTCGGAGGTCGGCTCCCATATCCTGTCGGGCGCGGTGCTCGAGCCGCGGGCGCTCGACGAGCTGATCCCGGACTGGCGCGAGCGCGATGCGCCGGTGCGCACCGCGGTCGCCGAAGAGCGTTTCATGGTGCTGTCCGAGCGCGGCGGATTCGCGATTCCCACCGCGCTGCTGCCGGCGGCGATGCGCAACCACGGCAACTACATCGTCAGCCTCGGCAACCTGTGCCGCTGGCTCGCCGGCCAGGCCGAGGCGCTCGGGGTCGAGATCTATCCCGGATTCGCCGCCGCCGAGGTGCTGTATGGCAAGGCCGGCGCAGTGACCGGCGTCGCCACCGGCGAGCTGGGCGTGACCAAGGCGGGCGAGCACGGGGCGAACTGGCAGCCGGGAGTCGAGCTGCACGGCAAGTACACCGTGTTCGCCGAAGGCTGCCGGGGCAGCCTGGGCAAGGAGCTCAAGCGCCGCTTCGCGCTCGACGCCGGCGCCGATCCGCAGACCTACGGCATCGGCCTCAAGGAGCTGTGGGAGGTCGAGCCCGCCCGCCACCGCACGGGCCTGGTCATGCACACCGTCGGCTGGCCGCTCGACCGCGCCACCTATGGCGGCTCGTTCGTCTACCACCTCGACGAGGCCCTGGTCGCGATCGGCTTCGTCGTCGGCCTCGACTACCGCAACCCCTATCTCGACCC
>DASWHU010000091.1:0-7109 GCA_036398035.1 Alphaproteobacteria bacterium
GGCGGCACGCCGAGAGGCGGTGGCGCGCATCGCCGGCGCGCTCGCCGAGACGCGGGCACCGTGGCCCGAGGCCCGCCTCGCGCTCGCCGGCGAGGTCGAGGGGTGGCTCGACGAGATGCCCGCGGTCGATGCCGAGCAGCACCTGCGCGCGCGCCTCGGCGCCGGCCGGCGCGCCGATGCCGAGGCCGGGCGTGCCGGCTGCGGCCCACATCGCAGCGACCTCGCCGTCACCCACCTTGAATCCGGGCTACCCGCGGCGCAGTGCTCGACCGGCGAGCAGAAGGCGCTCTTGATCTCGATCGTGCTGGCCAACGCGCGCCTGCATGCGGCGCGGCGCGGCACCACGCCGCTGGTGCTCTTGGACGAGGTCGCGGCCCATATCGACCGGGTGCGCCGTGCGGCGCTGTTCGAGGCGCTCGCGGCGCTCGGCGCCCAGGCGTGGCTCAGCGGCACCGATGCCCAGCTGTTCGAGGGCTTGCGGGGCCGCGCCCAGTTCTTCGTCCTCGCCGACGGCCGGGCGCGCGCGGCCGCGGGTGCCGCGCGATGGTGAGCACGCACATCCAGAACCCGCCGCGCGCCGATGCCGGCGAGTACGGCGCCGAGTCGATCAAGGTGCTGCGCGGCCTGGACGCGGTGCGCAAGCGCCCGGGCATGTATATCGGCGATACCGACGACGGCTCGGGCCTGCACCACATGGTCTACGAGGTGGTCGACAACTCGATCGACGAGTCGCTGGCCGGCTATTGCGACCGCATCGAGGTCACGCTCAACGTCGATGGCTCGGTGACCGTCACCGACAACGGCCGCGGCGTGCCGACTGACATCCACGAGGAGGAGGGCGTGTCGGCGGCCGAGGTGATCATGACCCACCTGCACGCCGGCGGTAAGTTCGACCACAACGCCTACAAGGTCGCGGGCGGGTTGCACGGGGTCGGCGTGTCGGTGGTCAACGCGCTGTCGGAGACCCTCGAGATGACCGTCTGGCGCGCCGGCCGGGAGCATTTCATGCGCTTCCACGACGGCGAGCCCGAGGCGCCGCTCGCCGTGGTCGGCGAGGCCGATTCGCGCACCGGCACCAAGGTCACCTTCCTGCCGTCCAAGCGCACCTTCACCAACACCGAGTTCGATTTCGCCCGGCTCGAGCACCGCTTGCGCGAGCTCGCGTTCCTGAACTCCGGGGTGCGCATCGCGCTCACCGACAAGCGCCTTTTGGAGCCGCTGACGGTCGAGATGCACTACGAGGGCGGCATCGAGGCGTTCGTCGCCTTCCTCGACCGCAACAAGCAGGCCCTGCACAGCCCGCCGATCATGCTCAGCGGCGAGCGCGACGGCATCATCGTCGACGCCGCGTTGCAGTGGAACGACAGCTACCACGAGAACGTGCTGTGCTTCACCAACAACATCCCGCAGAGCGACGGCGGCACCCATCTGGCGGGCTTCCGCGCGGCGCTGACGCGCACCATCAACGGCTATGCCGGCGAGACCGGGCTGCTCAAGCGCGAGAAGGTGCAGCTGACCGGCGACGACACCCGCGAGGGGCTGACCTGCGTGCTGTCGGTCAAGGTGCCCGACGCCAAGTTCTCGTCCCAGACCAAGGACAAGCTGGTCAGCTCCGAGGTCCGCCCGGTGGTCGAGGGCGTGGTCGCCGACCGCCTCGGCCAGTGGTTCGAGGAGCACCCGAGCGAGGCCCGCGCCATCGTTGGCAAGGTGATCGAGGCGGCGGCCGCGCGCGAGGCGGCGCGCAAGGCGCGCGAGCTGACGCGGCGCAAGGGCGCGCTCGACATCACCACGCTCCCCGGCAAGCTCGCCGACTGCCAGGAGCGCGACCCGGCCAAGAGCGAGCTGTTCATCGTCGAGGGCGATTCCGCCGGCGGCTCGGCCAAGCAGGCGCGCAACCGCGCGTTCCAGGCGATCCTGCCGCTGCGCGGCAAGATCCTCAACGTCGAGCGCGCGCGCTTCGACAAGATGCTGTCCTCGGCCGAGATCGGCACCCTGATCGCGGCGCTCGGCACCGGCATCGGCGGCGACGACTTCTCGGTCGAGCGCATCCGCTACCACAAGGTCATCATCATGACCGACGCCGACGTCGACGGCGCCCACATCCGCACCCTGCTGCTGACCTTCTTCTACCGGCACATGCGCGAGATCATCCAGCGCGGCTACCTGTTCATCGCCCAGCCGCCGCTGTTCAAGGTCACCCGCGCCGGCAAGTCGGTCTACAAGAAGGACGAGCGCGAGCTCGACGACTACCTGATCGACGAGGGCTTGCGGGACGCGCGGCTGCTGGTCGGGCGGCCGAGCGCGCCGGAGGTGCGCGCCGGCGCCGACCTGCGCGAGCTGGTGGTGCGCGCGCGCGACCAGGCGGCGGCGATGCGGGCGCTTGCCCGGCGCGAGCATCGCGGCCTGATCGAGCAGGCGGCGGTGGCCGGGGCGCTCGACCCCGAGCTGATCCGCGCGCCCGAGAGCGCGGCGGCGGCCGCGGACTATATCGTCCAGCGCCTGAACGCGCTCGCCGGCCCCGGCGAGGACGGCTGGACGCGCCGCATCGCCGACGACGGCGCCCTGCTGTTCAGGCTCGAGGCGCGCGGCGAGGTGTCGAACTTTCGCATCGACGAGCCGCTGGTGCAGAGCAACGAGGCGCGCCGGCTGACCGCGGCGCGCGAGGAGCTGCAGGCGCTGTACGCGCACCCGGCGGTGCTCGAGGCCAAGGACCGGCGCATCGAGCCGGTGCGCTCGCCCATCGACCTGTTCGAGGCGGTGCTCGAGCTTGGCCGCAAGGGCACCAGCATCCAGCGCTACAAGGGGCTCGGCGAGATGAACCCCGAGCAGCTGTGGGAGACCACCCTCGACCCCAACGTGCGCACGCTGCTCCAGGTCAAGATCAGCCACGCCGGCGACGCCGACGACCTGTTCTCGACCCTGATGGGCGACCTGGTCGAGCCGCGGCGCAACTTCATCCAGGAGCACGCGCTCGACGTCGCCAACCTCGACGTCTGAGCCCGCCGGCCGCCTCGCGGCTGGTCGCCGGCCCGCCCCGCGCCCCATATTGAGGGCATGGGGCGGAGTCGGGGCGACAGGCGGCGGGCGAAGGCGGGCGGCACCCTCAGGGCCGCACACCGCAGGCCGCAGGCGACCACCGCCCGCCGCGGGTTGCTCGCCCGCTTCGCCCGTTGGGCCGCCTATTGGGGCGCGGTCGCCGGCATCTGGCTCGCGCTTGCCGCCGGCGCGGCCGTCGCCTGGTACGCCCGCGACCTGCCCGACCCCGCGGCCGCCGCCGCCCGCCCGCGCCTCGCCGGCATCACCGTCGAGGCCGCCAACGGCATCGTGCTCGCCAACTACGGCGAGGTCTACGGCGAGCACCTCGACACGGCCGAGCTGCCGGGCGCGCTGGTCGAAGCCGTGGTCGCGACCGAGGATCGCCGCTTCTTCCGCCATTTCGGCGTCGATCCGTGGGGGCTCGCGCGCGCCGCGGTGGCCAACCTCGGCGCCGGCCGGCTGGTCCAGGGCGGCAGCACGATCACCCAGCAGATCGCCAAGAACGTGTTCCTCACGCCTGAGCGCAGCGTCAAGCGCAAGGTCCAGGAGCTGCTGCTGGCGCTGTGGCTGGAGCGGCGCTTCACCAAGCACGAGCTGCTGACCATTTACCTCAACCGGGTCTATCTGGGCGCCGGCGCCTACGGCGTCGATGCCGCCGCGCGCCGCTACTTCGGCAAGTCCGCGCGCGACCTCACCCTGGCTGAGGCGGCGATGATCGCGGGCCTGCCCAAGGCGCCGAGCCGCTATGCGCCGACCCGCGACCTGGCGCTGGCGCGCGCCCGCGCCGCGGTGGTGCTCGAGGCCATGGTCGCCGCCGGCAGCCTCGCCGCGGGCGAGGCGGCGCGGGCCAAGGCCGCCCCGGCCACGGTCACCAGCGCGACCGTCGCCGCGGGCGGGTCGCGCTACTTCGCCGACTGGGTGGTGGACCAGCTGCCCGACTACGTCGGCCCGGCGGCGCGCGACCTGATCGTCGTCACCACGCTCAGCCCGTGGGCGCAGCGGGCGGGGGAGCGCGCGGTGGCCGATGCGCTCGACGGCGCCGGCCGCGACCTCGGCGCGCGCCAGGCGGCGCTGGTGGCGATGACCCCGGACGGCGGCGTGCGCGCCATGGTCGGCGGCCGCGCCTATCGCGATAGCCAGTTCAACCGCGTCACCCAGGCGCGGCGCCAGCCCGGATCGGCGTTCAAGATCGCGGTCTACGCCGCCGCGCTGGAGGCCGGCTGGTCGCCCGACGACATGGTCGCCGACAGCCCGATCCGGCTCGCCGGCTGGAGCCCGAGCAACTACGGCGAGGCGTATCTCGGCGACATCACCCTCAGGCGCGCGTTCGCGCTGTCGAGCAACAGCGTCGCGGTCCAGCTCAGCGAGCGGGTCGGGCGCAGGCATGTGATCGAGGCCGCGCGCCGGCTCGGCATCGGCGCGCCGTTGCCGGACCACCCGAGCCTCGCGCTCGGCGTCGGCGAGCTGAGCCCGCTCGAGCTCACCGCCGCCTACGCCACGGTCGCCAACGGCGGGCGCGGCGTCATCCCCTACGGCATCGTCGAGATTCGCGACCGCGCCGGGCGGGTGCTCTACCGGCGCACCGGCTCAGGTCCCGGGCGGGCGCTCGCGGCACCGGTGGCGGCGGCGCTCGACGGCCTGTTGCGCGCCGCGGTCGCCGAGGGCACCGGCAAGCGCGCGGCGCTGCCCGGCCCGGCCGCCGGCAAGACCGGCACCAGCCAGGACTTCCGCGACGCGTGGTTCGTCGGCTACCGGCCCGACCTGGTCGCCGGGGTGTGGCTCGGCAACGACGACGGTGCGCCCATGCGCAATGTCACCGGCGGCGGCCTGCCCGCAGCCCTGTGGCACGACTTCATGACCCGCACCGCGCCGTGAGCGCCGCGCGGCCGGCTCAGCCGTAACGGTGGAGCTGCGCGCCGTCGCGCGCCAGCCACTCGCGCGCGCTCTCGAAGTCGGGGTCGAGCCGGCGGACCAGCGCCCAGAAGCGCGGACCGTGGCTCATATATCTGAGATGCGCGGCCTCGTGCGCGACGACGTAGTCGAGCACGTGGGGCGGCGCCAGCACCAGCCGCCACGAGAACGACAGCACGCCCCCCGGCGAGCAGCTGCCCCAGCGGCTGCGCGGGTCGCCGATGCGCACGCCGGAGACGCGGCGGCCGACCTCGGCGGCATGGTCGTGGGCGCGCTGGTAGAGCGCCATGCGCGCGGTCTCGCGCAGCCAGGCACGCACCCGGGCGTCGAGCTGATGGCCCGGGCCGCCGATCACCAGCACGCCGTTGCGGCGCGCCGGCGCGCGCGCGGCGCGGGCGGCGTGGTGCAGGCGCAGCCACCTGCCCAGCACCGGCAGCTCGGCGCCATGGGCGAACGGGATGCGCGGCGGCAGCTC
This sequence comes from Alphaproteobacteria bacterium, assembly GCA_036398035.1. GTDB lineage: Bacteria > Pseudomonadota > Alphaproteobacteria > UBA7887 > UBA7887 > DASWHU01. Next base: position 5,423 of record DASWHU010000091.1, read on the forward strand.
GGCCAGGCGGGCGCTGATCCAGCCCAGGTTGCCGGCGACGAACCGGTCGGCCTTGCGCGCGTCGCAGCCCTGCGGGATGACCAGCTCGACCATGCCTGTGGCGGCGTCGAGCTTGAGGCTCAGCCGCCGCGCCCGCGCCGATGTCCGGCGCCGGATCGGCAGCGCGCCGAGCAGCGGGCTGTCAGTGCGCGCCATGAGCCTCGGAACCGCTGGCGCCCGGCGCCAGCACAGGCACCTCGGTGTCGATGCGCCCGCCGTCCTCGAAGATGAGCGTGAGCGCCAGCCGGTCGCCCTCGACCAGCGGCTCGGCGAGACCCATCAGCATGACGTGGAGCCCGCCCGGTTGCAGGGTCACGCTGGCGCCCGGGGCGAGCGGGATGCGATCGACCATGCGCATGCGCATGACCCCGCCCTCCTCGCTGGTGGCGTGCAGGCCGGCGTGGCCGGCGCGCGGCGTCTCGACCCCGGTCAGCGCCGTCTCGCCGCCGCGATTGGTGAGGGTGAGATAGGCGGCGGCGACACCGCCTGCGCCCGCGCTCGCCCGCGCCCAGCCGTCGCTGACCTCGACCTCGGCGGCGTGCGCCAGGGCCGCCCAGAGGAGCCATATCGGGACCAGGATTGCGCCACGCGAGGCCGGCGGCGGTCGGGTCATGGTCGGGCTCCCCCAGGTCGTCGATCAGCCGAGATGGGCTCGTAGTCCGGCGGCCAGCTGATCGGCGCCGGTGCCGCCGGTGAAGTGGTCAAGATAGCGCCCGTCGGGCCCGATCAGGAAGATGATCGAGCTGTGATCCATCAAGTATTCGTCGCTGCCGGCCGCGGCCTCGGTCTCGGCCTTGGCGTAATACACCTTGTAGGCCTTGGCCGCCGCCTCGACCTGCTCGGCGCTGCCGGTCAGCCCGACCATGCGCGGGTGGAAATTGGCGACATACGCGCCGACCACCGCCGGGGTATCGCGCGCCGGGTCGACGGTGATGAACACCGGCACCACGGCCTCGCCGTCCGCGCCCAGCAGGTCGATCGCCCGGGCCATGATCGCGAGCGTGGTCGGGCACACGTCGGGGCAGAAGCTGTAGCCGAAATAGACCACCAGGGTGCGGCCGCGGAAGTCGGCATCGGTGACCGTCCGCCCGTCGCCGTCGACCAGGGTGAACGGCCCGCCGATCGCGGGCGTGCCGGTCCGCCCGGCCTCGCGCACCGGCGCGTCCGGGCCCCAGGCCAGGACGAACGCGAACGCGACGGTGGCCGCGATCGCGAACGCGAAGGCGAGGGCCTTCGCCGTCACCCGCGCCTCCCCGCGCGCCTGCCCCGGCCGGCGTTCGCACGCGGGCGGGGCTGGTCTATAGTCGCGCGGCCCCCTCGACCGTGCCGGAGACGGATCGCCATGGCCCGTGCCTCGCTGCTCATCCTGTCGCTGCTATGCCTTGCGCTGGCGGCGCCCGCGGTCGCCGGCGCGCGCGAGGATTCGCGCCTGCTCACCGGCGCCCGCGGCCAGCTGATAGCGGTGGTCGAGGCCGCGCTCGAGGCCGGCGCCGATCTCGAGGCGCGCGACGCAGGCGGGCGGACGGCGTTGATCTGGGCAGCGTTTCATGACCATGCGCACATGCTCGAATTTCTGCTCGCTCGCGGCGCCGACGTCAATGCACAGGACGCGCATGGCCGCACCGCGCTGATCTGGGCCGCGACCGCC
>DASWHU010000092.1:0-13145 GCA_036398035.1 Alphaproteobacteria bacterium
AGCGGGCGAAAAAAATTCTCCTGATCGTCCGCTTCCGGAGAACACAAACCTAAGAACAGCGCGAACATTCAAAAGTCCTTTCGCGGGCGCACGACGGCAGTTGCCAAGCACTCCGGACAATGCCTATTTGCGCCGCCACAAGCACAATTTCGCCAGGAGTCGACCATGAGCCACATCGCGCAGGAGATCATCGAGGCCAATCATCGCTACGCGCAGAGCTTCGGCGAGAAGTCGAAGCTCGCCATGCCGCCGGCGCGCCGGTTTGCGATCCTCACCTGCATGGATGCCCGCCTCGACCCGGCGGCGTTCGCCGGCCTCGCGGAAGGCGACGCCCATGTCATTCGCAACGCCGGCGGCCGCGCCAGCGACGATGCCATCCGGTCGCTGGTGATCTCGTACAAGCTGCTCGGCACCCGCGAATGGTTCGTCATCCACCACAGCGACTGCGGCATGGAGACCTTCACCAACGACGTCATGCGCACATTGCTGGCGAGCAGCCTCGAGACCGCCAAGTTCGACGGCGGCGCGTGGCGCGACCTCGGCAAGGGGCCCGGCTCGCCCGAGGCCGGCTACATCGACTGGCTGACCATCGCCGACCAGCGCCAGTCGGTGACCGACGACGTGCACAGGATTCACCGCCACCCGCTGGTGCCCAAGGACATCCCGATCACCGGCTACATTTACGACGTGCGCTCGGGAGAGCTGATCCAGGTCGAGGGTGCCGCGGCACCGTGATCTCTTCTGACGCCATTCGATAGGGAACGAAAGGAAAAAACCATGGCCCTGCAGCTCGGCGACACCGCGCCCAACTTCGTCCAGGACTCGACCTTGGGCCCGATCGATTTTTACGACTGGGCCGGCGACTCCTGGGTGGTCCTGTTCTCGCATCCCAAGGACTTCACCCCGGTCTGCACCACCGAGCTCGGCCGGGTAGCGAAGCTCAAGGGCGAGTTCGACCGGCGCGACGTCAAGGTGATCGGGCTGTCGGTGGACGCGGTGCCGGACCACAAGGCGTGGGCCGGCGACATCGCCGACACCCAGGGCGCAGCGCTCAATTTCCCGCTCGTCGCCGATGCCGACCGGCGGGTCTCGGACCTCTACGGCATGATCCATCCGAAGGCCAACGACACGCTCACCGTGCGCTCGGTGTTCGTGATCGACCCCAAGCGGAAGGTGCGGCTGACCATCACCTATCCGGCGAGCACGGGGCGCAACTTCGACGAGATCCTGCGCGTCATCGACTCGCTGCAGCTCACCGACAGATATAGCGTGGCGACGCCGGTCGACTGGCGCCGCGGCGACGACGTGATCATCGTGCCCTCGCTCGGCGCCGAGGAGGCGCGGAAGAAGTTCCCCGCCGGCTGGACCGAGATCAGGCCGTACTTGCGCGTGGTCGCGGACCCGTCCGCCTAGACGGGTGCGCGAGGGCGGCGGCGAAGAACCGCTCGGCGCACAGGTCGTGCCAGGCGGCGCGCCCGCCGCGGCCGTGGAAGCCGACATGGCCGCCGCGCCGCGGCAGCAGCGGCGTCAGCGCCGGCGTCGCCTGCCAGTCGTGGGCCATGTAGGGCGCGACCGGCACCCAGGGATCGTCGCGGGCGCTGATCAGCAGGGTGGCGAGGCCGATGCGGGCGAGGACGTGCGCCGATGAGCAGCGCGCGTAGTAGTCGTCGGCGCCGGCGAAGCCGTTGCGCGGGGCGACGAAGCGGTCGTCGAACTCGAAGATCGTGCGCGCCCCCGCCACCGCCCGCCGCTCGGCCTCGGAGACCGCGGCGCCGGGCGCGACCGCTTCCTCCTTCATGCGCGCGAGCAGCCAGGCCTGGTAGAGGCGGTTGCGCGGGCGCCTGAAGTTGCGCCAGGTCGCCGCGAGGTCGATCGGCGCCGAGACCGATGCGGCTGCGCGGACCCGTCCCGGCAGGGGCGCCGCGCCGGCCTCGCCCAGCAGCTTGAGCGCGACGTTGCCGCCGAGCGAGTAGCCCAACACGACAATGTCGCCGGCGCCCGGCTCGGCGGCGAGCACGTCGAGCACCGCGCGCAGGTCGTCGGTGCGGCCGGCATGGTAGAGGCCGCGACAGGACTTGCGCGACGGCCCAGCGCCGCGCAGGTTGAGGCGCAGCGCCGGCCAGCCGCGGGCGAGAAAATAGGCGGCGCTCGCGCGCACGTGCACGCTGTCCTCGCAACCGGTGAGCCCGTGCAGGATCACCACCAGCGGCCCGCACGCCTCGCCGTCGGGGCGATGGAGCATCGCGCTCAGCCGGTCGCCCGAGCCGTCGGGCATGGCGAAGCTCACCCGCTCGCCGGGCCAGCGGGCGAGGTCGTCGCGCGCGCCGAGCATGGTGTTGCGCACCGTCTGCAGGTCGCCGCCCCACCACGGCGCCCGTGGCACGAAGCGGGGAAAGGCGACCGGCGCGCCGGCGGCGCTCAGGCGGGCCGCGCCAGCCATTCCGCCACCACACTGATCTGGTCGTCATCGAGGAGCGCCGGCGCATGGCCGATGCCGGCGAACGCGGCCAGCTCGGCGCCGGGTCCGCGGCGGGTCATCTCGGCCGCGACCTCGGCGGGCAGCACGTCCGAGTCGGCGCCGCGCAGCACCAGCACCGGGCAACGAATCCGGTCCCAGGCCGGCCACAGGTCGATGTCCGTCGGCGCGCGTTCGCGCATGTCGTCGCCGATCGCGGGATCGTAGTTCTGGATCAGGCCGCCGTCGGCGTCGGGCTGGACCGACAGCTCGGTCAGCCGCCGCCAGTCGGAGTCAGAGCGCAGCCCGAAAGGCGCATAGGCCTTGCGCACATGGGCCTCGGCGTGCGCCAGGCTCTCGAACCGCCAGGTGCGCACCACGTACTCGCCGATCCGCGCCAGCGCCGCCTTCGGGATGAACGGGCCGATGTCGTTGAGCACCAGGCGGCGGATGACACCGCGCACCGCCGAGTCCTCGGCGCCGGCGACGGCCATGCCGATCATCCCGCCGAGCGAGGTGCCGACCCAGTCGACCTCAGCGATGCCGAGCGCGTCGAGCAGCGCGAGCAGGTCGCCGGCATAGGTCGGGATCTGGTAGCGGGTCGAGTCGGCCAGGCGGTCGCTGTCGCCGCGCCCGGGCAGGTCGACGCAAATCACCCGCCGCGTGCGCGCCAGCGCCGGCGCCAGGCGCTCGAAGTCGCGCGCGTTGCGGGTCATGCCGTGGACGCACAGCACCGGCACCCCGTCCTGGCCGGCGCCCGCTTCGAGATAGGACAGGCGGCGCCGGCCGCCGCCGTCGTCGAGTGTGTGCGCTTTCCGTTCGAGCATCCGCCACCGGCCCGCCGTCTGATCGCCGCGCGCGGCTTGCGCCGGCCCCGGCGCTGGGTTATCCGAACCGCACGCTTCCAGAATCATGGACCGCGCCGATGCCAGAGTCGACTCCGCCGCCCGGCCCGCTGTCCGGGGTCACCGTCCTCGACCTCACCCGGGTGCTCGCCGGCCCGTACTGCACCATGGTGCTGAGCGACCTCGGCGCGCGGGTGATCAAGGTCGAGCCGCCGGCGGGCGACGACGCGCGCGCCTACGGGCCGTGGCTGGACGGGCGGTCGACATACTTCATGTCGCTCAACCGCGGCAAGGAGTCGGTCGCCCTCGACCTCAAGGACGACGCCGACCGGGCGCTGTTCGAGCGCCTGCTCGCGCGCGCCGACGTGCTGGTCGAGAACTTCCGCCCGGGCACGATGGCCAAGCTCGGCTACGGCTGGGAGGCGCTGCAGGCGCGCCATCCGCGCCTGATCTACGCCGCCTGCTCGGGCTTTGGGCATACCGGGCCGCTGGCCCGGCGCCCGGCCTATGACCTGGTCGTCCAGGGCATGGGCGGAATCATGAGCCTGACCGGCCATGACGGCGGGCCGCCGACCCGGGTCGGCACCGCCATCGGCGACATCGCCGCGGGCATGTTCACCGCCATCGGGGTGAATGCCGCGCTGTTCGACCGCGCGCGCACCGGGCGCGGCCAGTTCATCGACATCGCCATGCTCGACTGCCAGCTCGCGATCCTGGAGAACGCGATCGCGCGCTACTTCACCACCGGCGAGACTCCCGGGCCGAGCGGCGCCCGCCACCCGGCGATCGCGCCGTTCGAGTGCTACCGGAGCGGCGACGGCCACATCATCCTGGCCGCCGGCAACGAGACCCTGTTCCGCCGCCTGTGCGCGGCGCTCGGCGTGCCCGAGCTGGCCGACGACCCGCGGTTTCGCACCAACCCCGAGCGCATGAGCCATGTCGAGGCGCTCAAGGCCGCGCTCGAGGCGGTGCTGGCGAGGGGCACCACCGCGCAATGGCTCGAAAAACTTGAAGCGGCCGGCGTGCCCTGCGGCCCGCTCAACTCGGTCGACATGGCGGTCTCCCAGCCGCAGGCGCAAGCGCGCAACATGGTGGTTTCGCTCGACGACCCGAGAGCCGGGCCGCTCAGGATCGCCGGCAACCCGATCAAGCTGTCGGCCTATCCCGACCCGGCGACGCGCGGGCCGGTGCCCGAGCTCGGCGAGCACCGCGCGCGCATCGAGCGCGAGCTCGACGAAGGCTAGAACATGGTCCGCTCAGGTTGGATCAGCCCCCCTCACCCTTCCCCCGCGCCCCGCGAGGCGGGGGGAGAGGGTTGCGAAGGGTTGGCGCGGCACCTGCCGCGCCTTACCCCGGAGCTGGGTGAGGGGGGACTGATTCATGGCCGGCGGAGAATGCATTAGCCGGGCCCGGACGCGGCACCCGTGCGCTGGCTCGCCCGCATCCTGGTGGTCGTCGCGGTGCTTGCCGTGGCGGCCGCCGGTGCGGCGTGGCTGGTGCTTGAGCGGACCCTGCCCAAGGTCGACGGCGAGATCACGCTGGCCGGGATCGGCGGCCCGATCGAGGTGGTGCGCGACGCCGCCGGCGTACCCCACGTCTTCGCCGCCACCGAGCGCGACGCGTACTTCGCGCTCGGCTTCGTTCATGCCCAAGACCGCCTGTGGCAGATGGAGCTTGCCCGACACGCCGCCGCCGGGCGCCTCGGCGAGCTGTTCGGCACCCTGGCACTGCCGCACGACCGCTATTTCCGCACCCTCGGCTTCGGCCGCGTCGCGGCGCGGATCGTCGACACCCTGCCGGCGGCGGCGCGTGCGCTGCTCGACGCCTACGCGGCGGGGGTGAGCGCGTACATCGCGTCGCATCGCGGGCCGCCGGGAGTCGAGTTCGCCCTGCTCGGCCAGGAGCCGGCGCCGTGGCGGCCGGAGGACTCGATCCTGGTGGTCAAGATCATGGCCACCGACCTCGCCGGCAATGCCGCCGGTGAGCTGCTGCGGGCGAAGCTCGCCAGCCATCTGAGCGCGGCGCAGGTGGCGGCGTTGTGGCCGCCCTATCCCGGCGACCAAGCGCCGCCGCCGCCGGGCCACGCCGCACTGGATGAAGAGCTCGTCGGGCGCGCCCTCGCCTTGCTGCCGCCCGCGCGCCCGCCGGGCATCGGCTCGAACAACTGGGCGGTGGCACCGGGCCGCTCGGCCAGCGGCGCAGCGATCCTCGCCAACGACCCGCATCTCGGCCTCGCGGTGCCGGCGGTGTGGTACCTCGCCCACCTGCACGCCGACGGCCTCGACGTGGTCGGCGGCACGATTCCCGGCATCCCGGCGGTGATCGTCGGCCGCAACCGGAGCCTCGCCTGGGGCGTGACCAATACCGGGCCCGACGCCCAGGACATGTTCGTCGTGGCCGACGACGACACGCTCACGGCGCGCACCGAGACCATTGCGCTCAAGGGCGCCGATGCGGTCGACATCGTGGTGCGCGAGTCGCCGTTCGGGCCGATCGTCTCGGACGCGACGGAGCGGTACGCGGCGGTGACAGGCGGGCGGGCGCTGGCGCTGTCCTGGACCGCGCTCGAGACCCGCGACGACACCGTGCAGGCGGCGTTCGCGCTGGCGCGCGCGCGCACCGTCGACGACGGCATGGCCGCGCTCGCCGATTTCGACGACCCGCAGCAGAACTTCCTGCTCGCCGACGGCGGCGGGCATATCGGCTTCGTCGCCGCCGGCCGGGTGCCGGTGCGCGCGGGCACCGACGGCTGGACGCCGACCGACGCGAGCGGGGGCGGCGCAGGCTGGCGCGGCTACCTGCCCTACGACGCCCTGCCGCGCGCGCGCGATCCGCAATCGGGCGTGCTGTTCACCGCCAACCAGCGGATCGTTCCCGACGACTACCCGTCCTTCATCACCCGCGACTGGGCCGAGCCCTATCGCGCTAGACGCATCGCCGAGATGCTGGCCGCGCGCGAGCGCCATTCGGTGGCCGATTTCATGGCGATGCAGACCGATATCGTGTCGCTGGCGGCGCGCGAGATGTTGCCGCTGCTGCTGGCGGTGCCGCTGTCGGCGCGCGGCGAGCGCCTGCGCCCGCAGCTTGCCGCGTGGGACAGCGCCATGGCGGCCGACCGCCCCGAGCCGTTGATCTTCCATGCCTGGCTTCGCGCGCTCATGGTTCGCCTGCTCGCCGACGAGCTCGGCGACGACTTCGCCGGCTACCAGGGCCACCGGCCGCTGGTGATCGAGGCGATCCTCGACCACGACCACGCCTGGTGCGACGACGTGCGCACCGACGCGGCCGAGGATTGCCCATCGCAGGTGGCGGCGGCGCTGGACGACGCGCTCGACTGGCTCGAGGCGCGCTACGGCGCCGATCCCGCGCGCTGGCGCTGGGGCGCGGCGCACCAGGCGACCAGCCGCCACGCCCTGCTGTCGAGCCTGCCCGTGATCGGCGGCTGGTTCGGCGTGGTGCGGGCCCATGGCGGCGGCCCGCACACGGTGATGCAGGCCAACACCCGCCCCGGCGACGCGGCGGCGCCGTTCGCCGAGGTCCACGGCGCGTCCTTGCGCGCGATCTTCGACCTCGCCGACCCGGACTCGACCCGGCTGATCGTCCATGCCGGCCAGTCGGGACATTGGTGGTCGCGCCATTACGACGACCTCGCCGACCGCTGGGCCGCCGGGGCGTACCTGACCGTGCCGCTCGGCCGCGCCGCGGTCGAGGCGGCGGCCGCGCACCGGCTCACCTTGAGGCCGGCGTCGTGACCGTCACCATCGACGACATCCGCGCGGCGCGCGCCCGGCTCGGCGACGACGTGGTGGTGACTCCGTGCCTGGTCTCGCGCACCTTGTCCGCGATCACCGGCGCGACCGTGGTGCTCAAGTTCGAGAACCACCAGTTCACCGCCTCGTTCAAGGAGCGCGGCGCGCGCAACCGCCTGCTCCAGCTCGACGGCGCGGCGCGGCGGCGCGGCGTGATCGCGGTCTCGGCCGGCAACCACGCCCAGGGGGTCGCCTATCACGCCCAGCTGCTCGCCATCCCGGCGATCATCGTGATGCCGCGCGGCACCCCGTTCATCAAGATCGAGCAGACCAGCCATTTCGGCCCCGAGGTGAGGCTCGAAGGCGACAGCCTGGCCGAGGCCGAGGACTTCGCGCGCGCCCTCGCCGAGCGCGAGCGCCTGACCCTGATCCATCCCTATGACGACGAGGCGATCATCGCCGGCCAGGGCACCATCGCGCTCGAGATGCTCGAGGCGGCCCCCGACATCGACGTGCTGGTGGTGCCGGTCGGCGGCGGCGGCCTGATCGCCGGCAACGCGATCGCGGCCAAGGCGGTCAAGCCCGGGATCGAGGTGGTGGGAGTCGAGACCGAGCTCTACCCGGCGATGTACCAGGCGCTGCACGGCGAGCCGGTGCGCGCGGGCGGGGCGACCATCGCCGAAGGCATCGCCGTCAGCCGCCCCGGGAAACTCACCTTGCCGGTGATCCGCAAGCTGGTCGCAGAGGTCATGGTGGTGCCCGAGTCCGAGATCGAGCGCGCGGTGCTGCTGCTGCTCGAGATCGAGAAGACCGTGGTCGAGGGCGCCGGCGCCGCCGGGCTTGCGGCGCTGCTCGCCCGCCCCGAGCGGTTCAAGGGGCGCACCGTCGGCCTGATCCTGTCGGGCGGCAACATCGACGTCCGCCTGCTCGCCAACATCGTCATGCGCGGGCTGGTGCGCGAGGGCCGGCTCGAGCGGATCATGGTCGAGATCGCCGATGCGCCCGGCAACCTCGCCCGCGTCGCCGACATCATCGGCCGTGCCGGCGCCAACATCGTCGAGGTCTATCACGAGCGCGCGTTCACCCGCATGCCGATCAAGACCGCGGCGCTGGTGGTGGTGATGGAGATCCGCAACCGCGACCACGGCCGCGCGATCCTCGAGGCGCTGGTCGCCGCCGGCTTTCCCGCGCGCCCGCTCGAGCTGCCGGCGCCGGGCTGAGGCCGGGGCCGGCGAAGACCCTCACCCTGGGCAAGAGGAGGCTTGAATGCTGAGCGAGTTTCGTGCCTTCGCGTTGCGCGGCAACGCCATCGACATGGCCGTCGGCATCATCATCGGGGCGGCCTTCGGCAGGATCGTCTCGTCGCTGGTGAACGACGTCATCATGCCGCCGGTCGGCCTCCTGCTCGGCGGGGTCGACTTCACCAACCTGTTCGTCACCCTGTCGGCGGGGTCGTATCCGACCTTGACCGAGGCGCAAGCCGCGGGCGCCGCGACGATCAATGTCGGGGTGTTCATCAACGCGGTGATCGACTTCGTCATCGTCGCGTTCGCGATCTTCCTGGTGGTGCGCCAGATGAACAGGCTGAAGCGCCAGCCGCCGCCGGCGGAGCCGACCGAGAAGGACTGCCCGTTCTGCCTGGCGCGAATCCCGATCAAGGCCACCAGGTGCGGGCACTGCACGTCCGAGCTGGCGCGGGCGTAGGCCGCTGCCGCGGATCAGCCGAGGTGGCGGCGGAAGAAGTCGAGGGTGCGCGACCAGGCGAGGCGCGCATCGTCCGCGTCGTAGCGCGCGCCGGTCGGGTTGGCGAAGGCGTGGTCCGCGTCGTACCAGTGGACGCTGAGCTCGGTCTTGCCGGCCGCCGCCATCGCCGCCTCGAAGCCGGCGACCATGTCGGTGTTGATCCGCGCGTCCTGGGCGGCGAAATGGCCGAGCACCGGGCTCGACAGCGAGGCCAACTGCGCGGGCGATTTCGCCACGTTGCCGTAGTAGATCACGGTCGCATCGACCGGCGCCGCCAACGACACGTTGAGCGACCAGCCGCCGCCGAAGCACCAGCCGATGGTGCCGACCTTGCCGGTGCCGTCGTCACGGCGCTTGAGCCAGTCGACCAGCGCCGCGAGCTTGTCGAGGCCGGCGGCGGAGTCGAAGCTCCCGACCAGCGCCGCGGCCTCCTCGCCCGTGGTCGCGACGGTGCCGTCATAGAGGTCGGCGGCAAGGGCTATATATCCCTCTTCTGCAAGCTCTTGGGCGACCGACTTTATCTGATCGTTGAGCCCCCACCATTCATGGATCAAGAGGATCGCCGGCGCCGGCACGCGGTCGGGCAAAGCCAGAGCGCCGTGCGCCGTGCGCCCTGAACGGGTGTCGACCGCGACCGGCTCGAGGCGGGCGGCGGCGGCACGCGCCAGGTCCGGATAGGCGAGAACGGTTGCCAGCGGCAGCGCGACCAGGCCCTTGAGGAACCGCCTCCGGTCCTCGTCCGACACCGCCGGCAAGCGACCTGCCGTTGCGCCGGTTTGGCAAGATTTCAGGTCACACATACCGGTCCTCCCCGAGAGTATGCCATCGGTTGCACGGCGAAGTGTAGGACATGGCCGGCGGCATGGCCCGTCAATTGTCGCGCGCCGAGATTGAGGCCTGAGCAGCCTCAAGCGACCGGACGTGCTCGGGCCGTATGCCGAGCCCGATCGCGCGTCCGGGCAGCCGCCGCAGGACCGGGTAGCGGTCGAGCAGGCGAAAGGCCAAGGGCGGCGTGAGCCGCGCGTTCTCGTCAAGGGCCTCGGCGATCACCCGGTCCTGGATCAGCGACTGGAGACGCTGGGTGACGATCGTCGGCCACATTCGCCGCCGTTCGACGCCACGCAGATGATCGAGCGTCACCGCGGAGCGCGCGAGCGGGGCGGCGAGCAGGTTGGCAGCCGCCACCGCGTCCTGGATCGCCAGGTTGATGCCGACGCCGGCGACCGGCGACATCGCATGCGCGGCATCGCCGATGCACAGCAGGCCGGGACGCCACCAGCGCTCCAGGCGGTTGGCCCGGACGGTAAGCAGGCTCACCTCGTCCCACCCCTTGAGCGCGTTCAACTGGTCGTTCAGGAACGGCGCGAAGCGGGCGACGCGGCGGCGGAACTCGTCGAAGCCGCGCGCGCGGATGCTCTCCTGCGTTCCCTTCGCGATCACGTAGCCGCACTGCCAATACGCGCCGCGATCGATCATGATCAGGACCTCGCCGGCGCCGAACCGCCCGAGCGGCTGGTCGGCGTGTCCCGGCGTCCGCTCGAGCCTGAACCAGAGCACGTCCATGGGCGCGCCGAGCTCGCACACGCGCAGGCCCGACTGCGCGCGCAGGATCGAGCCGCGCCCGTCGGCGGCGACGGTGAGCTCCGCCGCGACCTCCATCTCTCCGGCCGCGGTGCGCGCGCGAACTCCTCGAATCTCGCCACCGAATTCGACCAGACCGGTGACCTCGGCCGACATGCGCAGCGCGAAGGTCGGGTACGCCGCCGCATGCGCCGACAGGAACTCGAGAAAGTCCCATTGCGGCATGAACGCGATGAAGCCGCATCGGGTCGGCAGGTGACGGAAATCGGCGAGCGAGATCTCGGTATCGCCGAACAACAGCGTCACTTCGGGAATCTCCTGGTGCGGCAGCGACAGGAACTCGTCGAGCCATCCCAGCTCGTCGATCACCGCCAGGGTCGAGGGATGAATGGTGTCGCCGCGGAAGTCCCTCAGGAAGTCCGCGTGCTTTTCCAGGACCAGGACGCGCACGCCGGCGCGGGCCAACAGAAGGCCGAGCATCATGCCCGCGGGTCCGCCGCCGGCGATGCAGCATTGGGTCGAGACCGTTTCCATTCCCGCCACCGGCTGTCTCATTGCCCGAGCGCCGCGCGGCCGGCGGCGAGCACGACCACCACCGCCCAGGGCGGCGCCCGCCAGCGCGCGAGCGCGACGAAGCCCGCCGCCGCGATCACCAGGTCGGGGGCGGCGTGGACCGCCGAGGTGAACACCGGATCGTACAGCGCCGCGCCGAGCAGGCCGACCACGGCGGCGTTCACCCCTGCCATCGCGCCGCGCAGGCGGGCAATGCGGCTCACGGCGCGCCACGCCGGCAGCGCCGCCAGCACCAGCAGGAAGCCGGGCAGGAACAGCGCCACCAGGCACAGCAGGCCGCCGGCGACGCCATTGGGCTCGGGCACCATGGCCGCGCCGAGATAGGCGGTGATCGCGAACATCGGGCCCGGGATCGCCTGCGCCGCGCCGTAGCCGGCGAGGAACGTCTCGCGGTCGACCCAGCCCGGCGGCACGACCACCGACTCGAGCAGCGGCAGCACCACATGGCCGCCGCCGAACACCAGCGAGCCCGCCCTGAAGAAGCCGGCGGCAACCGTCAGCCACGGCGCCTGCCAGACCGCCGCGGCAACCGGCAGCCCGACCAGCAGGGCGACGAAAAGCACCGCGCAAACGATCGCGGTGCGCCGCCCGATGCCGCCCGCCGGCGCGTGCCGCGGCGGCTCGCTTGCGGGCGTCGTCATGGTGCCGGCCAGGGCGCCGAGTCCGATCGCGCCGAGCTGGCCCGCGGTGCCGGGGAGCAGCACCGCGACCGCCGCGGCGGCGAGCGCCAAGCCGGCGCGCGGGGCGTCTGGAGTGAGCGAACGCGCCATGCCGAGCAACGCGTTGGCGACTACCGCCAGCGCCGCGATTTTGAGCCCGGCGATCCAGCCGCCGGCGCGCGCCGGGTCGAGATGACCGACTCCGTAGGCGAACAGGGTCATCAGCGCCGCCGCCGGCAGGGTGAAGCCGACCCAGGCGAGGATCGCGCCGGCGAGCCCCGCGCGCTGCGCCCCGACCGCGATGCCGACCTGGCTCGACGACGGCCCGGGCAGGAACTGCCCGATCGCGACCAGCTCGGCAAAGCCCTGCTCGTCGAGCCAGCCCCGGCGCAGCACGAACTCGCGCCGGTAGTAGCCGAGATGGGCGACCGGGCCGCCGAACGCGGTCAGTCCGAGCTTGAGGAACACCAGGAACAGCGTCACCAACGGCGTGCGCGGCATCGTCACAGCAGGTCCTTCAGGTGGTGCCAGGCGCGGCCGGCGACCAGCAGCGGCGTGCGCAGCAGCCGCCCGCCCGGGAACGGCGCGTGGCGGATGCGCGCGAGCAGGTCGAGGTCGTCGGTCCGGCCCGTGATCGCCTCGGCGATGGCCCGGCCGGCGACCCCGGTCAGCACCAGCCCCTGGCCTGAGAAACCCTGTGCATAGTAGACGTTGGGCGCCAGCCGTCCGATGTCCGGCAGGCGGTTGCGGGTGATCGCCACCAGCCCGGACCAGGCGTGGGCGATGGCAACGTCGGCAAGCTGCGGGAAGGTGCGGAGGAGTCGGCGCCGCAACGCGCGCCGCAGGTCGTTTGGGGTGCGCGCGGCAAAGCTCGCCCCGCCGCCGAACAAGAGCCGGCCGTCGCCGGTCAGCCGGTAGTAGTCGAGCGCGGCGCGGTCGTCGCAGACCGCGACTCGGTTCGGGATCAGCGCCCGCGCCCGCGCCTCGCCCAACGGTTCGGTGGCACATACATAGCTCGCTACCGGCATCACGCGGGCCGAGAGCTCGGGCACCAGCGCGCCCAGATAGGCGTTGCCCGCCAGCACCAACGCCCGTGCCCGCACCGTCCCGCGCGCCGTCCAGACCTGTGGGCGGCCGCCGAACGCGACGCGGATTGCGGGCGACTCTTCGTAAAGCCGCGCGCCCTGCCCTTGCGCGGCGTCGGCGAGGCCGGCGAGATAGGCGAGCGGGTCGAGATGGCGCGAGGTCGCTTCGATCAGGCCGCCGTGATAGCGCTCGCTCGCGACCTCGCGCCGGATCTCGCCGCGGTCGAGCAGCCGGTAGCCGTCGAAGCCGTAGGCGCGCCGCGCCGTCTCCGCCCAGGCGGCTTGCGGGGCCAGGCTGGCGGGCCTGGTCGCGGCGACCAGGCCGGCCAGCCTGGCCGCGCAAGCCACCTGGGCGGAGACGGCGCGGCGCGCCTACGGCTTCGACGGCTACCGGCTGCTCGACCGCGGCGAGATCCGGCGCGAGGTCGCGAGCGAGCGCTATCACGGCGGCCTGA
>DASWHU010000093.1:0-6670 GCA_036398035.1 Alphaproteobacteria bacterium
GCCGACCAGGGCTACGGAGAGGCCGCGTATCAGCTCGGCGGCATGTACGAGCGCGGTATCGGGGTCGCCGCAGACCTCGCCGCCGCCGGCGGCTGGTATCGACAGGCCGCCACCGCGGGCAGCGTGCCGGCGGCCTTCCGGCTCGGGCGGATGTTCGCCGCCGGCGAAGGGGTGGAGGCCGACTTCGGCCTTGCCCGCGACTGGTACCTCCAGGCCGCGACGCAGGGCCATGCCGGCGCCCAGAACGCGCTCGGCGAGCTCTACGACGACGGCCTCGGCGGCGAGGAGGACGTGGCCGAGGCGCTGCGCTGGTATCGGGCCGCCGCCGAGCAGGGCGATACCGACGCGCGCGCCAACATCGCCCTGCTGCACTACCTCGGCCGCGGCGTCGAGCAGGACTACGCCGCCGCCTTCCGCGGCTTTCGCGAGACCGCGAACGCCGGCCACGTCGCCGCCCAATACAACCTCGGAGTCATGTTCGAGCTCGGCGAGGGGGTGCCGGCGAACCTTGAGCAGGCGGTGCAGTGGTACCTGCGCGCGGCCGAGGGCGGCGATGCCGACGCCCAGACCAGGCTCGGCGACATGGCCCTCGCCGGGCGCGGCGTGCCTCAGGACCAGCTCGCTGCGCGCAACTGGTTCGAGGACGCGGCGGGCCAGGGCCATGCCGAGGCGCAGGTGAAGCTCGCCACGTTGCTCTATGACGGGATCAACGGCATCACCGACATGGGCCGCGCCCTGTTCTGGTTCCGCGAGGCGGCGCGCGCCGGCAACGCCGAGGCGCAGTACAGGCTGGGGATGATGGCCGAGCGTGGCCTGGGCATGGCGCCGGAGCCCGCGCAGGCGGCGGAATGGTACGCACTCGCCGCCGAGGCGGGGCACGCCGACGCCCAGTTCGGCCTAGCGCTGATGTACGAGCTCGGCGCGGGCGTGCCGGCGAACGATCAGGCCGCGGCCAGCTGGTACGCCAAGGCGGCGGCGCTCGGCCATGCCGGCGCCCAGGCCAGGCTCGGCGCGCTCTACCGGTCCGGGCGCGGCCTTGCCCGCGACGTCGACCAGGCGCGCGGCTGGCTCACCCGTGCCGCCGAGCAGGGCGAGGCGAGCGCGCTGTACAATCTCGGCCTGCTCGACGCCAACGGCGAGGGCGGCCCGCGCAATCCGGTGCGCGGGCTGATGTGGCTGTCGCTCGCCGCCGACAAGGGCCACGAGGACGCCGCCCGCGACCAGGCGCGCCTCGCCGCCAGCATGTCCGAGCAGGAGGTCGACACCGCCCGCCGGCTGGCCGGGATGTGGCGCGACCAGCACTGGCGCTGAGCGCCCGCCGGAGCGCACCCTACATGGCGCTGCCGCCGGCCGCGCGCGGGCCCGCCCGCCGCCGCCCCGGCCGGGCGCCCTGGGCGGGGCGAGGCGCGACGATGTCGGGGACGGTGGCCTCGATGCGGTCGAGGGCAACCGTCTTCAGCGACGCGCGGTGATGGACATACTCGAACGGGAACCTGCGGGTGGCGTCGAAGCCGACCTTGGCGCCGAGGTAGTCGGGGAAGCTCGGGTTGAGCCCGTGGCCGAAGGTCCGGTCGATGACCACGATGCCGTGCTTCGGGTCGAGGCGCGTCGCCATCGCCCACTCGACGTCGGTGGCATTGCGGATGTCGACGTCGTCGTCGACCACGGTCACCATCTTGAGCGGCGGGAACGCGGCGAAGGCGGCGAGGATCGCCTGCTTCGACCAGCCGGCGCGCTTCTGGGCGATCTGCACCACGGCGTGGTAGAAGCCGCAGCCGCCGTGGCTGAAATAGACGTCGCGCACGCCGGGCACCTGGCGCTGGAGCAAATTGAGCACGTTCGCCTCGCCCAGCAGCCCGACCGAGTTGAACACCTCGCGGCCCGAGATGATGGTCTGGAATACCGGCTCGCGGCGGTGATGGAGCGCGTGCACGTGGACCACCGGCCGGGGGCTGCGCAGGGCGTAGTAGCCGGTGACCTCCGCGAACGGCCCCTCGTCGGCGAGCTCGCCCGGCGTGATCTCGCACTCGAGCGCAATCATTGCATGGGCAACCATCTCCACCGGCGAGCGCGTGCCCGCCACCAACTCGAGCGGCGCGCCGTGGAACTCGCTGGCGATGCCGAGCTCGTCGGTCTCCGCCGGCGCCGCCTCGGCCGGGGTGGCGGCGGCGAAGTGCAGGCCGGGCCCGACGCCGACATTGAACGTGAACGGCAGGCTTTCGCCGCGCGCGGCGGCCTTGTCCAGGTACAGCTCGAGATGCCGCCCGGCGTCGATGTTGACGGTCATGGTGTTGCGGCCGGTGACCATGAAGCGCTGGATCGAGGCGTTGCGCACCCCCGTCTCCGGGTCGCGCGCGATCACCACGCCGGCGTCGAAATAGGGCCCGCCGTCGTCGAGCGCATGGGTCGGCACGGGCAGCCGGGCGAGGTCGACGCGCGTCTCGGTCACCTCCAGCACCGGGCCGTCCGCGACCACCACCGGCGGGCGCGGGCGCCTCTGCCAGCGCGCGATGCAGCCGGCGACGTATTGCGGCAGGGTGCGCTCGTCGCGGCGCATCAGCGTCGCCAGCAGCTCGCGCGACCAGTACAGGCCGGTGAAGACGGGCATGACGTGCCCCTTGACCTGCTCGAACAGCACCGCGCGCGGGCCGCCCTCGTGCGCGGCCGCGATCGCGGCGAGGTCGTGGACCGGGTCGACCTCGGAGTGGACGCGGATCAGGCGGCCCTCGGCATCAAGCTGGTCGATGATCCGGGCGAGGTCGCTCAAGTAGTTGGCGGCCATCGGTTTCCTCCCCATGCGCGCGGTCCGGCGCCATGGTAGGAGCGGCCGGGAGCGCTTGCCAAGTCGGGAGCGCGGTTGAACCTGCCCGCGATCGCACCAAAGTGTGTTGCACGCCTGCACGGGGCGTGGTCTTGTTTCCTCAAGGACGTGCACGTAACGGGAGCACGCGATGATTTTCACCGGCCTCAACCATCTGGCGTTCATCACCAAGGACCTGGAGAAGACCATCCGCTTCTACCGCGACCTGTTGGAGATGGACCTGTTCGCCGGCATCGGTCACGACGGCTTTCGCCACTACTTCTTCAAGTGCGGCGAGGGCTCGATCGCCTTTTTCGAGTACGACATCGCCAAGCCGATGGAGTACGACAAGTTCCACGGCACGCCGACCGACAGGCCGATCGGCTTCGACCACGTCGCGCTGACCGTGCCCTCGCGCCAGGACCTGTTCGCGCTCAAGGACCGTCTCGAGGGCGCTGGCATCGAGGTCACCGGCCCGGTCGACCACGGCGTGATGTGGTCGATCTACTTCTTCGACCCGACCAACAACCTGCCGCTCGAGGCGAGCTGGGACTGCATGGAGCTGCTGCAAGCGCCGGCGATCGAGGACGACGAGCCGATGGCGATCGCGGCGGAAGGCGCGGGCCCGCAGCCCGGCCATTGGCCGAGCCCGACCCGCGCCACCCCGCCCGACGAGATGCGCGCGCATTCGGGGAACGGCTATGCGATGCGCGAGAGCTTCCTCAGGCGCGGGCTTGCGCGCAACAAGCCCGATCTCGACATCGCGCTGGCCGAAGGGGCGGCACCGGACAAGCAGGCCGCCGAGTAACTGCCGCCGGCACCGGCCGCAGAGGCAGCCGTCAGCCCGCCGGCTCGGCGTGCTTGCCGGCCGACCAGGCGTCGGCGAGCTTGCGCGCCTGGTCGACGGTGACGGCCTGGTAGGCGGCCTGGGCGCGCACCCGCTCCGCATGCGACGAGCGGGCCTGCAGGGAGTTCCGGCCGCGGCTCATGCGGTAGAGGCTCTCGAAGCAGGCGTGGTCGGCGCTGGCCAGCTTGCAGACCACGGCGAGCGTGCGCGGGCCGTCGTCGGCGAGCGCGCGCTCGACCAGCCGCGGATCGACACCGGCGAGCAACGCCAGGCCCTCGACGAACACGTCGACGCTGCCGCGAAACAGCGCCCCTTGCAGGAACCTGAGGTCGAGCGAGCCCTTGGCCGCCAGCGTCTCGACGATCAGGCGCGCCCGCGACGGCCGGCGCAGGTCGGCCGCCGGTGCGCTGGCGGCGGTGTCGACCGCCGCCGCGATCTCGGCATCGAGCACCGCGGGGTCGATGTGGTAACGCTGGCAGATGCGCTCGCGGAGCGGCGCGGCCACCCAGGCACAGAGCTTGCGCGCCAGGCTCTCGGGCAGGTCCTTGCGGCGCGCGAGCGCCAGCTGATAGGTCTCGTTGGCTCGCGAGTCCTCGACCAGCTCGCGCAGCATCGACTCGGTCAGCTGGGCGCCGGTGTTCTCGATCACCGCCGTGACCACGCGGTCGTTGTCGGTCTCGATCAGGGCGCCGCTCACCGGCGTGCTCAGCGACCGTCGCTGGGCAATCGCGAGCTGGTGCTCCTCGGTGCGCTCGCGAATGATCTCGATCAGCGTCTGGTCGGACAACACCGGGCTCTGGCGCAGCACGATCTCGGCGACCTCGATCGGCTCGCTGGCAAGGTCGGCGATCAATGCCTCGGGCATGTCGTTGCGGCTGGCGAGGCGACAGGCGAGCTCGAGGCGCAGCTTGACTTCGACCTCGCCCAGCAGGTTACGCAGGATGTCGCTGGCAAGGTTGCGCTCGCGGTCGCTGTGCAACCAGTCGTCTTCGACCAGGAATTCGGAGATGGTTTGGAAGACCGCCGTGCGCCCCTGCTCGGAGCGGGTAGCGGCGAGCCGGACCAGTGCCTGGAAGTCGATCGAGGACGGGTCGGCGAGGACAAGCTGCTCGGTCATGGTCGGCCTTTCGCCGCATTCGTGCGGCTACTGTTCCCTTCTGGTACCGGCTCCCTCGCCGGACGGCCGGCGGAGGAAGCGCCTGCGAGGATCAAGATAAGACGGGGGCGGCCGATGTCTCGCCCGCCGAGATGCCATCGCAACGAAGTGTGAGCGCCGTAACACGTGGAAAATCAGAGAGTTCGCAAGGGGAAACCCCCAAATGACTCGAACATCGCGCCGGGTTCGGACTGGCGCACCAAAGTGAGCCCATCGACGGCGAGCGGCGTACCGTCGTAGGGCAGGCAATCGGCGCTCAGCGCGGCCCGAATGCGCTCCGCCAGCCGCCGGTCGAGGCGCCCGGTCAGCGTCATGTGGAAGCGGAACCGGTCGCGCACATACGGATAGCCCCACCGGCGCAAGTGGCGGCGCTCGACCGCGGACAGGTCAGCCGGCCCCCGCTTGCGCCATTCGGCCGAAGTCAGCGGCGCCCGAAACCGGTCGAGGGCCGTCAGGCAGCTGTCGGCCAGGCGGTCGAGCGCGGGGCAAGGCACGCTCGGCACCAGGGCGACGAAGCCGCCGATCAGCGCCGGCCTGAGCGGCGGGCCGGCGAGGCGCGGCGTCGCGGCGGCGAGCCGCCGGGTGGCGCGCGCCAGGGCGCTCGGCTCGCACGCGGCACGCAACCGGAACGGTGCCTTGAGGGTGGCATGGAAGCCGTATCGGCGCGGCGCCCCGGTGATTGCCGCGAGCACGCTTTCGGCGAGCCCCAGCCGGTCGGCCATCGCCCGGCGCTGCGCGGTGGCGTGCGGGGCGCCGAACCACGCCTTGCCGAAGGCGGCGAGGGCGGTTTCGGCGGGCGGCACGAAATAAACCGCGAACCGCTCCGGGGCGCAGCTCATGGCGCCGACGGCGCGCCGGCGACGGTGTCGAGCTCGGCCAGCAGCCGCGCCGCCTCGCGGCGGACCAGCTCGCGCTGGGCGTCCTTCGGCGGGCTCGCCGTCGCCTGTGCGAGCAGCGCTCGCGCGCGCGCGGTGTCGCCGTGGAGCGCGAGGAGTTGCTTCGCGTATTCCGTCGGGATCAACGCCGACGCCGGCGCCAGCGCGAGCGCGCGCTCGAAATGCCGGGTCGCCTCGTCGAGGTCGGCGCCGTAGAACGCGCCGGCGAGGAACGCGCCGCCGCGGCGCACCAGCTCGCCGTGCCAGGCGCCGGCCACCGCGTGATAGTAGGCGTTGTCGTCCGCCTTGCGCGCGAGGCCGTCCAGCAACCGGCCCGATTCATCCGCCAGCCCGGCCAGGAACGCCTGGAAGGCGTCCATCGCGCGCGCCTGCTCGCCCAGGCTCACCACCAGCTGCAAGGCGGCCTCGACATGTCCCCGATCGGCGGCGAGCGCACGCCTGGCGAAGCGTTCGGCGTCGGACAGCAGCGCGCGGCGCTGCTCGCCGCCAGCGAGATAGATCGCCCGCACATTGCTCGCCCGCGCCGCCAGCGCCAGCCCGTCCGCAGTGCCGAGCGCCGCGCCGGCGTCGGCTGCGTCCGCGAAGGCGCCGTCGCGGTACAGCGACTCGGCCCGTGCGAGCGCATCCTCGGCGGCAACAGCGGCCGCCGGCGCGCCTGCGACCAGCGCCAGCGCGAGCGCCACGGCCAGGCGCAGGGCGGTCACCGGACGGCGCGGTCGCGGCGCCATTCGAAGGCGTCGTCGAACAGGCGCGGGTCGTCGAAATGACGCCGGCCGACGAAGGCCGTGGCATGGGTGCCGAACTGGCGCATCGCGCCGGCGCTGGCGATCCCCATTGGCCACAGCAGGAAGCGCTCGAGCCGCTCGCTGCCCGCGACCAGCCCGTCGGGCCGATAGAGCGAGCGCCGCCCGCCGCCCGGGGCGGCCAGGCTGCGCAGCTCCTCGGCCGGGACCAGGCGATAGCCGGCCGCC
>DASWHU010000094.1:0-6582 GCA_036398035.1 Alphaproteobacteria bacterium
AATATCGGCGGCACTCTCGCCCACCTGGTCGGGCTGGGCGAGCTCGGCGACGTGCTGATGTTCGACATCGTCGACGGGCTGGCGGAGGGCAAGAGCCTGGACATCGCGCAGTCCTCGCCGATCAGCGGCTTCGACGCGGCGTTCAAGGGCGCCTCGAGCTACGTCGCGATCCGCGACGCCGATGTGGTGATCGTCACTGCGGGGGTGGCGCGCAAGCCGGGCATGAGCCGCGACGACCTGCTCGACATCAACTGCCGGGTGATGCAGGCGGTCGGCGCCGGCATCAAGACCTATTGCCCGGACGCGTTCGTCATCTGCATCACCAACCCGCTCGACGCCATGGTCTGGGTGCTGCGCGAGGCCTCGGGCCTGGCGCATCACCGGGTGGTGGGCATGGCCGGGGTGCTCGATTCGGCGCGCTTCCGGTACTTCCTCGCCGAGGAGCTCGACGTCTCGGTCGAGGACGTGAGCGCGTTCGTGCTTGGCGGCCACGGCGACAGCATGGTGCCGCTGGCGCGCTACTCGACGGTCGCGGGAATCCCGCTGCCGGACCTGGTCAAGATGGGCTGGACCACCGCCGAGCGGATCGGGGAGATCATCCAGCGGGTGCGCGACGGCGGCGCCGAGATCGTTGGCTTGCTAAAGACCGGCTCGGCGTATTATGCGCCGGCCGCGGCGGCGATCCAGATGGCCGAATCCTATCTCAAGGACAAGAAGCGCGTGCTGCCCTGCGCCGCCTATCTGACCGGCGAGTACGGGGTCGACGGGCTCTATGTCGGGGTGCCGGCGGTGATCGGCGCCAAGGGTGTGGAGCGGGTGGTCGAGATCGCGCTCAACCGCACCGAGAAGGCCCGCTTCGCCCGCTCGGTCAAGGCGGTCAAGGAGCTGGTCGACATCTCGCGCCGGATGCTGCGCCGCCAGGCCGCGGCCAAGGCGCGCGCGGCCAAGGCGAAGTCGCCGGCCCCCGCGCGCGGCGGCCGTCGCGGGCCCCAGCGCGGGTCGAGGCGGGCGGGCGGGCGCACGCGCCGGCGCGTGCGTTGAGCCGGCCGCGCTCACGGCGGGGGATCGAGCCGGATGACCGGCGCCGGCCGCGTCCTGCCGCCCGGCGCGCCTGATCGCGGCACGGGCGCGCGGCGATGAACATCCACGAGTACCAGGCCAAGGCGCTGCTCGCCCGCTTTCACGTCGCGGTGCCGCGCGGGCAGGTCGCCTATACCGCGCATGAGGCGGCGGACGCCGCGCGCGCGCTCGGCGGCACGCTGTGGGCGGTGAAGGCCCAGATCCATGCCGGCGGGCGCGGCAAGGCCGGCGGCATCAAGGTGGCGCGCTCGATCGAGGAGGTCGCCAAGGCCGCCGGCGCCATGATCGGCTCCAGGCTGGTCACCCGTCAGGGCGGCCCCGAGGGCAAGGAGGTCAAGCGGGTCTATGTCGAGCAGGGCTGCGACATCGCGCGCGAGCTTTATCTCGGCCTCTTGCTCGACCGCGCCACCGCCCGGGTGACGGTGATGGCGTCCGCCGAGGGCGGCGTCGACATCGAAGAGGTGGCGGCCGCGAGCCCGGAGAAGATCCTGCGCGTCGCCATCGACCCGGCCTCCGGCATGCAGCCGTTCCATGCCCGCCGCATCGCCTTCGGGCTCGGGCTCGAGGACGGCCAGGTGGCCTCGGCGGTCAAGTTCATGCTCGCCATCTACACCGCCTATGTCGAGACCGACGCCAGCCTGATCGAGATCAACCCGCTGGTGGTGACCGGCGCCGGCGAGGTGGTGGCGCTCGACGCCAAGATGAACTTCGACGACAACGCGCTCTACCGCCACGGCGACATCGCCGATCTGCGCGACGAGAGCGAGGAGGACCCGCGCGAGCTCGAGGCGCAGCGCCACGACCTCAGCTACATCAAGCTCGACGGCAACATCGGCTGCATGGTCAACGGCGCGGGCCTGGCGATGGCGACCATGGACATCATCAAGCTGTCCGGCGGCGCGCCGGCGAACTTCCTCGACGTCGGCGGCGGCGCCAGCGGCGAGCGGGTCAGCGAGGCGTTCAAGCTGATCCTGTCCGACCCCGACGTCGAGGGCGTGCTGGTCAACATCTTCGGCGGCATCATGCGCTGCGACGTGATCGCCGAAGGCATCGTCGAGGCCGCGCGCATGGTCAGCCTGCACGTGCCGCTGGTGGTCCGGCTCGAGGGCACCAATGTCGACCTCGGCAAGAAGATCCTGGCCGATTCGGGGCTCGCGATCGTCGCCGCCGCCGACCTCGCCGACGCCGCCGAGAAGATCGTGGCCGCGGTCAGGGAGGCCGCCTGATGGCCGTGCTGGTCGACCGCGACACGCGGGTCATCTGCCAGGGCTTCACCGGCCGCCAGGGCTCGTTCCATTCCGAGCAGGCGATCGCCTATGGCACGCGCATGGTCGGCGGCGTCACCCCCGGCAAGGGCGGCACCCGGCACCTCGACCTGCCGGTGTTCGACACCGTCCACGACGCGGTCGCGGCAACCGGCGCCGACGCCTCGGTGATCTACGTGCCGCCGCCATTCGCCGCCGATGCGATGCTGGAGGCGGTCGACGCCGGGGTGGCGCTGGTGGTGTGCATCACCGAAGGCATCCCGGTCGCCGACATGATCCGGGTCAAGCGCGTGCTCGCCGGCTCCGAGACCCGCCTGATCGGGCCCAACTGCCCCGGCGTGATCACCCCCGGCCAGTGCAAGATCGGCATCATGCCGGGCCACATCCACAAGCCCGGGCGGATCGGCATCGTCTCGCGCTCGGGCACGCTCACCTACGAGGCGGTCGCCCAGACCACCGCCGCCGGCCTCGGCCAGTCGAGCTGCATCGGCATCGGCGGCGACCCGGTCAACGGCACCAGCTTCACCGACTGCCTGGAGCTGTTCCTGGCCGACCCCGAGACCGAGGGCATCATCATGATCGGCGAGATCGGCGGCAGCGCCGAGGAGGAGGCGGCCGACTTCCTGCGGGCATCGAACCGCACCAAGCCGGTGGTAGGGTTCATCGCCGGCCGCACCGCGCCGCCCGGCAGGCGCATGGGCCATGCCGGCGCGATCATCGCCGGCGGCGTCGGCGGCGCGGCGGAGAAAATGGCGGCGCTGCGCGCGGCCGGGGCCACGGTCGCGGACTCGCCGGCAAGCCTCGGCACCACCATGTTGAGCGTATTGCAGGGGTAGCCAAGGACCGCCGGAGAGGTTGGCGCGCGTCCCCGGCGGCGCCTTGGGGAAGACGGAAAATGGCGCTAGGACTCGACGACCTGTCGTTCCTCACCGGGGCCAATATCGGTTTCATCGAGGAGCTGTACGAGCGTTACCGGGCGGACCCGGCGGCGCTCGACCCGAGCTGGCGCGACTTCTTCGGCGAGCTCGACCGCGCGCCGGCGGCGCTTGCCGCGGGTGCCGGGCGCGCGGCGGGCGCGATTGCCGAGGACGACCTGCGCGGCCTGATCCGCGATTCCTTGCGCATGCTGATGATGATCCGCGCCTATCGCGTGCGCGGCCACCTGATCGCCAACCTCGATCCGCTCGGGCTCGAGGGCCGCAAGCACCACGCCGAGCTCGATCCCGCGTCCTACGGCTTCACCGACGCCGACTACGACCGCCAGTTCTTCATCGACGGCGTGCTCGGCCACGAGACCGCGAGCCTGCGCCAGATCCTGGAGATCCTGAAGCAGGTCTACTGCTCGAAGACCGGCATCGAGTTCATGCATATCCAGCACCCGCAGGAGAAGGCGTGGATTCAGCAGCGGGTCGAGAACACGCTCAACCGCACCGCGTACACCCCCACCGAGCGGCTCGAGATCCTGCGCCAGCTGGACATCGCCGAGGGCTTCGAGCGCTTCCTGCACCTCAAATATCCGGCGACCAAGCGGTTCTCGATCGAGGGCGCGGAGAGCCTGGTGCCGGCGCTGGAGGCGATCATCCGCTGCTCGGTCGGCCACGGCGTCGATGAGATCGTGCTCGGCATGCCGCACCGCGGCCGGATCAACGTGCTGACCAACATCCTGGGCAAGTCCTATCGGCTGGTGTTCGCCGAGTTCCAGGGCGAGTCCACGCATCCTGGGGACGTGCTCGGCTCGGGCGACGTCAAGTACCATCTCGGCACCGTCGCCGACCGCGAGCTCGCCGACGGCCGCCGGGTGCACCTGTCGCTGACCGCCAACCCCTCGCACCTGGAATGGGTCGACCCGGTGGTGGTCGGGCGGGTGCGCGCCAAGCAGACCATGCGCGGCGATACCGCGCGCAAGCGGGTGATGAGCGTACTGATGCACGGCGACGCCGCGTTCGCCGGCCAAGGCATCGTCGCCGAGACCTTGGGCATGTCGGAGCTGCGCGGCCACCGCACCGGCGGCACCGTGCACGTCATCGTCAACAATCAGATCGGGTTCACCACCAGCCCCGGCTACGCCCGCTCCTCGCCCTATCCCTCGGACGTCGCCAAGACCGTCCAGGCGCCGATCATCCACGTCAACGGCGACGACCCCGAGGCGGTGGTCCACGGCGCGACCCTGGCCGCCGACTTCCGCCACGAGTTCGGCCGCGACGTGGTGCTCGACATCTTCTGCTACCGCCGCCACGGCCACAACGAGACCGACGAGCCGGCGTTCACCCAGCCGCTGATGTACAAGCGCATCGGCGAGCTCGCGACCGCGCGCCAGCTCTATACCGAGCGCCTGGTCGCCGAGGGCGTGCTCACGCCCAAGGACGCCGAGCACCGGCTCGAGACCTTCCAGGGCATGCTCGCCGACGCCTACGAGCGCGCGCGCTCGTTCAAGCCGCAGAAGGCCGACTGGCTGCAGGGCCAATGGGCCGGGCTCGAGCAGGCGCCGGTCGGCGACCGGCGCGGCACCACCGCGGTCGCGCTCGAGACCTTGCGCGAGGTCGGCGCCGGCCTGTGCCGCGTGCCCGAGGGATTCAACGCCCACCGCAAGGCGCTGCGCTTCCTCGACCAGCGCCGCCAGGCGATCGAGTCCGGCAGCGACATCGACTGGGCGACCGCCGAGGCGCTGGCGTTCGCCAGCCTGCTGGTCGAGGGCCATCCGGTGCGGCTCAGCGGCCAGGACTCGGGCCGCGGCACCTTCTCGCAGCGCCACTCGGTGCTGGTCGACCAGAAGACCGAGGACCGCTACGTGCCGCTCGACCACCTCGGCGACGGCCAGGCCAGGTTCGAGGTCACCGACAGCATGCTGTCGGAAGCCGCGGTGCTCGGCTTCGAGTACGGCTACAGCCTTGCCGACCCCAACGCGCTGGTGCTGTGGGAGGCCCAGTTCGGCGACTTCGCCAACAGCGCCCAGGCGATCATCGACCAGTTCATCTGCGCCGGCGAGAGCAAGTGGCTGCGCATGTCGGGCCTGGTGCTGCTGCTGCCGCACGGCTACGAGGGCCAGGGCCCCGAGCACAGCTCGGGCCGGCTCGAGCGCTTTCTCCAGCTTTACGGCCAGGACAACATCCAGGTGGCGAACTGCACCACGCCGGCCAACTACTTCCACGTCCTGCGCCGCCAGCTCAACCGCAGCTTCCGCAAGCCGCTGGTGGTGATGACGCCGAAGTCGCTGCTCAGGCACAAGCGTTGCGTCTCGCCGCTCGACGACATGGGGCCGGGCTCGAGCTTCCACCGGGTGCTGTGGGACCCCGCGCGCCTGGTCGCGCGCACCAAGGTCAAGCGCGTCGTGCTGTGCACCGGCAAGGTGTTCTACGACCTCATGGAGGCGCGCGCGGAGCGCGCCATCAAGGACGTGGCCCTGGTGCGGATCGAGCAGCTGGCGCCGTTCCCGGACGGCCCGGTGGCCGAGGCGCTGGCCATGTACCCGAAGGCCGAGGTGGTGTGGTGCCAGGAGGAGCCCCGCAACATGGGCGCCTGGACGTTCGTCGCGCCGCGCATCGAGGAGGTGCTGGCCGGGCTCAAGATCGCCGGCGTGCGGCCGCGATATGTCGGCCGGCCCGAGGCGGCCTCGCCCGCCACCGGGCTGATCAAGACTCATTTGGCCGAGCAGGCGGCACTGCTCGACCAGGCGCTCACGGCCTAGCCATGTCGCTACCGGCCCGCCGCCCCCCTCACCCTTCCCTCTCCCCCCGCGAATCGCGGGGGGAGAGGGTTGCGCAGGGTTGGCGCGGCCACCGCCGCGCCTTACCCGGAGCTGGGTGAGGGGGGGCTCCGGGGCACGCATTCAAGACGGGTTGACGTCATGACCACCGACATCATCGTCCCCCAGCTCGGCGAATCAGTGACCGAGGCGACCGTCGCCAAGTGGTTCAAGGCCGCGGGCGACGCGGTCGCCGCGGACGAGATCCTGGTCGAACTCGAGACCGACAAGGCCAACCTCGAGGTGACCGCGGAGGCCGCGGGCGTGCTGGCTGAGATCCTGGTCGGCGAGAACGAAAGCGTCGACGTGGGCGCGGTGCTCGGGCGCATCGAGGAAGGCGCGGCGGCCGCGGCCAGGCCCGGCAACGGCGCCGCCAAGGCCGAGCCCGAGCCCGAGGCGCCAGCGCCCGCCGCCGCGCCCGCGCCGCCGTCGGCGCCTCCTGCCGCGCTCTCGCCGGCGGTGCGCCGGCTCGCGGCCGAGAGCGGCATCGACGCC
>DASWHU010000095.1:0-3713 GCA_036398035.1 Alphaproteobacteria bacterium
CAGCGCGCCGGTGTCCGCATCGAGTGCCAGCGCGCGCCCGTGCAGGTCGCCGGTGAACACCAGCCCGGCCGCGGTGGCGAGCGCACCGGCGTAGAACGGGAGCGAATCGCTCCGCCGCCATAGCTCGCGCCCGCGCGCGGGATCGAAGGCGACGAACCCGCCCTGCGGCACCCGCGCGACCTCGTACTGCTCGTCGACCGCCGCCGTGTACCAGTCACCGGGCCCTGCGCCGGCGAGCGCGTCCGCGCCGAGATAGTCGAAAGACGTGGCGAGCGTGTTCGACAGGACATAGGCGACGCCGCGGTCGGGGTCCCAGGCGAGCGGCTGCCACGAGACGCCGCCCTGGTTGCCGGTCAGCACCGGCCCGATCTCGCCGCCGCCCGCGCCCGGAACCATGTCCGGGTTGACGATCGGCCGGCCGCTCGCGGGATCGAGGCCGTCGGCCCAGTTCATGCCGGCGACGATCGCGGTGCCGCGGACGAACCGGCCGTGAGCGCGATCGAGGACGTAGAAGTATCCGTTCTTGTCGTAATGCAGCAGCGCCTTGAGCGCGCGCCCATTGATGGTTAGCTCGGCAAGCACCGGGGTGCTGACGCTGTCGCGGTCCCAGCAGTCGCCGGGCGTGTACTGGAAGCCCCAGGCGATCGCCCCGGTCGCCGCCTCGAGCGCGACCGTGCCCGCGGTCCACTTGTTGTCGCCCGGACGCAGCCGGCAGTCCCACGGCGCCGGATTGCCGGTGTTCCAGAACACGAGGTCGAGCTCGGCATCGTAGGACCCGGTCGCCCAGGTGGCGCCGCCGCCGGTGCGCCAGGCCTCGCCCGCCCAGGACTCGTGCCCGGCCTCGCCGGGGCCGGGGATCACGTGGGTGCGCCAGCGCAGGGCGCCGGTGCGCGCATCGAGCGCGGCGACGAAGCCGCGGATGCCGTACTCGCCGCCGGCGACGCCTGTCACCACCATGTCGCGCACCGCGAGCGGCGCGCCGGTGATGCTGTAGCCCTGCTCCCAGTCGGCGACCACGGCCTGCCACGCGGGCACGCCGGTTCGGGCGTCGAGCGCGATCAGGCGCGCGTCCACCGTGCCGACGAACACCAGCCCGTCGAGCAGGGCGACGCCGCGATTGTTGGCGCCGCAGCACAGCACGCGCCCGACCGCGTCGGGAAGCTCCGGCGCGAACAGCCAGCGGCGCGCGCCGGTCTGCGCATCGAGCGCGAGCACGCGCGAGTCGCCTGCGGCCATGTAGACGACGCCGTCATGCACGAGCGGCGTCGCCTCGAGGCGAGGATTGTCGCCGCCGGTCTCGACCGACCACACCGGGCGCAGGTACGAAACATTGCCGCGGTCGATGTCGGCAAGGCGGACGAACCTGTGCGCACCGTAGTCGTGGCCGTACTGGAGCCAGGACGCGGGGTCGGCGGCGAGCAGCTCTCCGAAGTCCGGCGACTGGGCGATGGCCGCGCCGGGCAGCAGGAGCGCGCACACGGCCGCCCGGGCGGCGGCGCTCACCCGCCGGCGGCCGCCGTCCCCGCTTGGGCGTAACTGCGCACTCGGCCGCGGGCGAAGGTGAAATAGCCCAGCATCAGCGCGAAGCAGGCGAGCACGAACAGCTTGTTGACGAACCAGTTGGTGCTCCAGATGGTCCACTCCGGCGCGCCCAGGAACAGCGCGAACTTGACCGTTACGATGGCGATCTCGACCGCCGAGACGGTGACTGCAAAGAGATATGAATAGCGTTGCCAATTGAGCAACGCCCAGCCCAGCCACAAATGAACGACCCACCAGAAGTCCCAGAGGACGTAGCTGGCCGCCGGCGCGCCCTCGGCGAGCGCGTAGGCGACCGGGAAGGCGAACTTGATCACCAGGGTCCAGCCCGCCAGCACGAACAGGAAATGGGCGAGGAACGGGATCACGCGGCCTCAGCCGAGGCGGCGGGCGGCGTCGCGCGTCCAGTCCGCGATCGGGATGCCGTTCGGGCAGGCGCCGAGGCAGGCGCGGTGGGCGCAGCCGAGACACGCCGTGGCATCGGTGCCGAGGCGGGCGTAGTCGGCGCGCGCGAGATCGCGGTCGCGGTAGTCGACGTCGTACATGCGGCAGCGCAGCACCTCGGCGATCTCGACCCCGGCCGGGCACGCGCCCGCGCAGATGTTGCAGCCGTGCTGGCAGTAGCCGGCGCCGTTGAGGCCGGCGTAACGGGCGAGCAGGCGCAGGTCCTCGCCGCGCAGGCCCGCCGCGCCCGAGCCGCCGACATACTCGTCGATCTGGGCGTGGCTGGTCATCGACACGATCAAGGCATCGACGCGCGGGCTCGCCAGCACCCAGCGGAACGCGGCCTGGGCGAAGGTCGCGCCGCCGGTCTCGAACTCGCGCAGATCGTTGAGCCGGCCGCCCATCAGGGTCTTCATCACGATCACGCCGACGCCCTTGGCCGTGGCCTTGTCCAGCACCTTGGGCAGCTCGGGCTGAAGCGCGACGTAGCTCAAGCTGTGGCGCAGCCGGTCGTAGAAGTCGGGATCCTGGGCGAAGCTGTAGGCGCACAGCACCACGTCGGCGAGGTCGTGGTCGAGCGCATAATGCAGGCACTCGACCAGGCGGGTGCCGTGGCCGGAGACGCCGCGGAAGCGAATCTTGCCCTGCTCCCGGGCGCGCTCAGTGAACTCCCGCCACTCCGGGTTCGCGAGCCGGGCGACGTCGTTGACGGCGTGGTTGAAGTAGATGTCGACGTGGTCGGTGCCGAGGCGCCGGAGGCTGCCTTCGAGCGCGCGCATCATGTCGTCCCGCCGGTCGCCGGCGCCGGCCTTGGTCTTGGTCGCGAGCACGACCCTGTCGCGCACCCCGCGCAGGCCCTCGCCGATCGCCTCCTCGGCGGTGCCGAAGCGGTAGCTCTCGGCGGTGTCGAAATAGGTGATGCCGCGGGTGAGCGCGTGACGTACCAGCGCGGGGTCCGCGGAGTGGCTCGAGCCGAACGAGATGTCCGAGATCGTGAGCCCGGTGCGCCCGAGGGTGACGTAGCTGCGGATGCCCGGCGTCACGCCGCCGGCCTCGCCGCGGCCGGCCAGCGCATCGATCCCGCCGAGCCCGACGGTCGCCGCCGCGCCGAGGCCCAGGAAGCTGCGTCGGTCGAGCATCTCGGACTCGCCCCTCGAACCGCTTTCGCAAGGCCATGGTACGGGGCGCGCCGCGCTTGTTCAATGCCCGCCGGTCGAGTCTAATGGCCGCGGAAGGTGACGGCAGGTCATGGCGGACAAGCAAGGCGCGCTCATCGTCGGCGCGGGCAACGGCCTCAGCGCCTCGCTGGCGCGGCTGTTCGCGCGCGAGGGCTACGCGATCGCGCTCGCCGCGCGGCGCATCGGTAAGCTCGACCGCCTGTGCCAGGAGACCGGTGCGCAGGCGCAGGCGTGCGATGCCGCCGACCCCGACCAGGTCGCGGCGCTGTTCGCGTGGCTCGACGGCGCGCTCGGCGTGCCCGCGGTGGTGGTCTACAACCCGAGCTTCCGCACCCGCGGGCCGCTGGTCGAGCTCGATGCCGGCGACGTCGCCAAGGCGCTCGCGATCACCGCGTTCGGCGGCTTCCTGGTCAGCCAGCAGGCGGCGCGGCGGATGATCGAGGCGGGCGGCGGCGCGATCCTGTTCACCGGCGCCTCGGCGAGCGTCAAGGGCTATGCCGGCTCGGCGCCGTTCGCGATGGGCAAGTTCGCGCTGCGCGGCCTCGCTCAGAG
>DASWHU010000096.1:0-2300 GCA_036398035.1 Alphaproteobacteria bacterium
GCGCAGCGCCTGCTCGATGCTGCCCTTGGCGCGGGTCAGCGGGCTGCGCAGGTCGTGCGCCAGGCTGTCGGTGACCGCGCGCATGCCGGCCATCAGGGTCTCGATCTGGTCGAGCATCTCGTTGATGGTCAGCGCCAGGCGGTCGAACTCGTCGCCGCTGCCGGACAGCGGCACCCGCCGCGACAGGTCGCCGTTGATGATCTCCTGGCCGGTGGCGCGCACCATGTCGACCCGGCGCAGCGAGTAGCGGCCGATCAGCACGCCGCCGACCAGGCCCAGCACCAGTGCCGGGATCAGCGCCCAGGCCATCGCGCCCATCACGATGTCGCGGAAGTCGCCGCGCTCCTCGGTATCGCGGCCGACGAACAGATGCAGCCCTCCGGGCAGGTCGATCATGCGCCCGCGGATGGTGTGCGGGTTGCCCTGCTCGTCGCCGAAGCGGTGCAGGCGCACCTCGAGCCAGCGATCGGCGCCGGCCGCGACCTCGGGCCAGCGGGACAGGTTGCCGGCCAGCGGCTTGAGCCCGGGATCGGCGAGCAGATAGACGTTGGACGGATCGCCGTTGCGGCCGCTGCGCTCGCCGATCACCTCGACCAGGCGGCTCAGGCCCTCGTCGCGGTACTGCTCGCCGAGGCCCCTGATCTCGGCCTCGACCGTGTCGCTCATCTGGCGGTCGATCAGGCCGGCGGTGGACCAGTAGACGAACGCGAGCAGCGCCAGCAGGGTGGCGCCGAACAGGGTCAGGTAGAGCAGCGCGATCTGGAAGCTCGAGGTGCGCAGCAGCCTAGTCGTCAGCACTGATCGAATACCCGCCGCCGCGATGGGTGTGGATCAGCGGCCGCTCGAAGCCCTTGTCGATCTTCTGCCTGAGCCGGCTGATATGGACGTCGACGACGTTGGTCTGCGGGTCGAAGTGGAAGTCCCACACGCCCTCGAACAGCATCGTGCGGGTGACCACCTCGCCGGCATGGCGCATCAGGTACTCGAGCAGCTTGTACTCCTGCGGCCTGAGCTCGATCGGCCGGCCGGCGCGCATCACCTTGCGCGCCAGCAAATTCACGCTCAGGTCGCCGACCTCGAGCACGGTCGCTTGGGCGAGCGCGCGCGGCCGGCGCAGCAGCGCTTCCAGCCGCGCCTGAAGCTCGGAGAACGCGAACGGCTTGGTCAGGTAGTCGTCGCCGCCGGCGCGCAGCCCGGTGACCCGCTCATCGACATGGGCGAGCGCGCTCAGGATCAGCACCGGCACCGAGATCTCGCCGGCCCTGAGCGCGCGCACCACCGCCAGCCCGTCGAGGCCGGGCAGCATGCGGTCGACGACCAGCGCGTCGTAGTGGCCGCCGGTGGCGAGGTGCAGGCCGTCGCCGCCGTCCGCGGCCCGATCGGCGACGTAGCCGCATTCGGCGAGGCCCTTGACGATGTAGTCGGCGGTCTTGTCGTCGTCCTCGATGACCAGGATGCGCATGCCTTCGCCGCTGGCCAGCCTCGGCCAGGTCTCCTCGAGCCGGTCGCCGCCGTTATATGGTGCGCGCGCGGTCATCGCCGCAATCCCGTGACGTTTCGCCGGCGGCGCAGGAACGGCAGGCGGGCCGCCCGCTGCGATTCCGGACGGCCCGCCCGTCGGCGCCATGGCCTCGCCGTGTCAGGCGACGCCGAGCTTGAGGCCGAGGAACA
The DNA here is from genome assembly GCA_036398035.1 of Alphaproteobacteria bacterium. GTDB lineage: Bacteria > Pseudomonadota > Alphaproteobacteria > UBA7887 > UBA7887 > DASWHU01. Next base: position 1,672 of record DASWHU010000096.1, read on the forward strand.
GGTCGTGCCCCTGGCGGCTGACCAGCATCAGCACGGCGCCCTTGGCCTGCGACCTGGCTTTCTCGACCAGCGCCTCGACCTGCTCGGGCGAGGTGACCGGGGTGCGGGCGACCTCCTTGATCACGTCGCCCGGCCTCAGGCCCTGCTCGAACACCGAGCCCGACTTGACGTCGGTCACCAGCACGCCGGCGACGTCCTCGGCGATGCCGGTCTCGGCGCGGCGCTCAGGCGTCAGCGCCGCGAGGTCCGCGCCGAGCGCCTCGGAGTGCCAGGCGCCACCCTGGCCCTGGCTCTCGGCCGGCTCGAGCTCCGCCACCCGTGCCGGCTGCTCGCCGGTGACCACCGACAGGGCGTGCTCGGACCGGTCGCGCCAGACCGTGATCGGCGCCGCGGTGCCGGCCGGGCGCGCCGCGACCAGGCGCGCCAGCGTGCGCGCATCGCTCACCCGCGTGCCGTCGAAGGCGAGGATCACGTCGCCCTGCCTGAGGCCGGCGGCCGCGGCCGGGCCGTCAGGCTTGACCTCGGTGACGATCGCGCCCGCGGCGCCGTCGAGGCCGAGCGCGCTCGCCATCTCGTCCGTCACCTTCTGGATCATGACCCCGAGCCAGCCGCGCTCGACCTTGCCGTGA
>DASWHU010000097.1:0-1620 GCA_036398035.1 Alphaproteobacteria bacterium
GCGTCGTTGCTCGCCAGGTTGGGCGCGAAGCCGCCCTCGTCGCCGACCGCGGTCGCGTGGCCGTCGGCGGCGAGCAGGCGCTTGAGCGCATGGAACACCTCGGCTCCCCAGCGCAGCGCCTCGGCGAAGCTGGCGGCGCCGTGCGGCACGACCATGAACTCCTGCAGGTCGAGCGAGTTGTCGGCATGGACGCCGCCGTTGACGATGTTCATCATCGGCACCGGCAACAGGTGCGCGTAACAGCCGCCGATATAGGCGTAGAGCGGCAGCTCGAGCTCGTCGGCCGCGGCGTGCGCGACGGCGAGGCTGGCGCCGAGGATGGCGTTGGCGCCGAGCCGGCGCTTGTCCTCGGTGCCGTCGAGCTCGACCAGCAGCCGGTCCAGCACCCCCTGCTCGCCGGCGTCGCGCCCCGACAAGGCATCGAAGATCTCGCCGTTGACCGACTCGACCGCGTGGAGGACGCCCTTGCCGCCGTAACGCGCGGCATCGCGGTCGCGCAGCTCGACCGCCTCGTGCTTGCCGGTCGAGGCGCCGGACGGCACCGCCGCGCGCCCGACCACGCCGGTCTCGAGCTCGACCTCGACCTCGACCGTGGGGTTGCCGCGGCTGTCCAGTATCTCGCGGGCGCGGATGTCGGTGATCGCTGACATTGCGGTTTGCAGGCCGGCTCAGGGCGCGACCGAGGCGAGCGGTCGTTGCTTGGCGATCGAATCGAACGCCTTGAGCGTGTCGAGCAGGCCGCGCACGTGCTTCAGCGGCACCATGTTCGGGCCGTCGCTCGGGGCGTGATCCGGGTCCTGGTGGGTCTCCATGAACACCGCCGCGACGCCGACCGCCACCGCCGCCCGTGCCAGCACCGGCACGTACTCGCGCTGGCCGCCGCTCGCCCCGCCGAGTCCGCCCGGCTGCTGGACCGAGTGGGTGGCGTCGAACACCACCGGACAGCCGGTCTCGGCGAGCGTCGGCAGCGCGCGCATGTCCGAGACCAGCGTGTTGTAGCCGAAGCTCGCGCCGCGCTCGGTGACCAGGATGCGCGCGTTCCCCGACGTGGCGATCTTGCGCACCACGTTGACCATGTCCCAGGGCGCGAGGAACTGCCCCTTCTTGACGTTGACCGCGCGCCCGGTGCGCGCCGCCGCCACCAGCAGGTCGGTCTGGCGGCACAGGAACGCCGGGATCTGCAGCACGTCGACCGCTTCGGCCGCGCGCGCGCACTGCTCCTCGGTGTGCACGTCGGTCAGCATCGGGCAGCCATAGGTCTCGCGCAGCTCGACGAAGATCGGCAGGCTGGCCTCGAGCCCCAGCCCGCGCGGGCTGTCGAGGCTGGTGCGGTTGGCCTTGTCGAACGAGGTCTTGTAGATCAGCCCGATGCCGAGGGCCACGGCCAGCTCGACCAGCGCCTGGCTCATCTCCAGGGCATGGGCCCGGCTCTCCAGCGCGCACGGGCCGGCAATCAGCACCAGCGGCAGATCGTTGCCGAGGGTGAGGCCGCCGACGGCGACGTGCCGGCTGCGGCCAGGAGGCGTGCGGTCGTCGGGCATGGGCGGCCTACATCAGGCGCGACTGCTGCACGGCGGCCGCGACGAACGAGGTGAACAGCGGGTGCGGGTCGAACGGCTT
>DASWHU010000098.1:0-2212 GCA_036398035.1 Alphaproteobacteria bacterium
CGGCGCTGGCTGGTGTGCGGCGGCGGGCGCCACAACCCGGCGCTGATGGCCGCGCTCGCCGCGCGCTTGGGCGCGGCGGTGGCGCCGGTCGAGGCGGTCGGCTGGCAGGGCGACGCGCTCGAGGCGCAGGCCTTCGCCTACCTCGCGGTGCGCAGCCTGCGCGCGCTCCCCTTGAGCCTGCCCTCGACCACCGGCGTGCCCGCGCCGACCTGCGGCGGGGTGCTGGTCCGCGCCCGCGACGTGGCCTAGGCGGCCAGGGCGGCGTCAAGCGCGCGCGCCAGGTCGTCGGCGAGGTCGTGGACGTCCTCGAGCCCGACCGACAGCCTGAGCAGGGTGTCGCCGACCCCGATCCGCTGGCGCTCGATCGGCGTCAGCGAGCGGTGCGTGCTGCTCGCCGGGTGGGTGATCAGGCTCTTGGAGTCGCCGAGGTTGTTCGAGATGTCGATCAGCTCGAGCGCGTTCATCAGCGCGAACGCGCCCGCGCGCCCGCCGGCGACCTCGAAGCTCACCAGGGTGCCGCCGCCGGTCATCTGGCGCGCGGCGAGCCCGGCCTGGGGGTGGTCGGCGCGGCCCGGGTAGTACAGCCGGCGCACCGCCCGATGCCCGGCCAGCAGGTCGGCGAGGCGGGCGGCGGTGCGGCACTGGCGCTCAAGCCTGAGCTCGAGGGTCTCGAGGCCCTTGAGCAGCAGCCAGGCGTTGAACGGGCTCAGCGCCGGCCCGGTGTGGCGCAGGAACGGGCGCAACAGGTCGTCGCGGAACGACTCGCTGCCGAGGATCGCCCCGCCCAGGCAGCGGCCCTGGCCGTCGATGTGCTTGGTCGCCGAGTAGACGACCACGTCGGCGCCGAGCGCGAGCGGGCTCTGCAGCAACGGCGTCGCCAGCGCGTTGTCGACCACCACCCGCGCCTCCGCGGCATGCGCGAGCGCGGACACGGCGGCGATGTCGACCAGGACGAGCGTCGGGTTGGCAGGGGTCTCGAAGAACACGCACCGCGCGGGCCCGGCGAGCGCGCGCCGCCAGCCCTCGATATCGGGGCCGTCGACCAGCTCGACATCGATCCCGAACCGCGGCAGCAGCTCGGTCAGCACATAGTTGCACGAGCCGAACATGGTGCGCGCGCACACCACCCGGTCGCCGGCCTCGAGCTGGCACATCAGCGCCGCGGTCACCGCCGCCATGCCGCTCGCCGTCGCGGAGCACGCCTCCGCGCCCTCGATCAGCGCGAGGCGGGACTCGAACATGGCGACGGTCGGGTTGGCGTAGCGCGAGTAGACGAAGCCGGGCACCTCGCCGGAGAACCTGTCCTCGGCGGCCTCGGCGCTGTCGTAGCGGAAGCCCGAGGTCAGGTACAGTGCCTCGCAGGTCTCGCCGTGGGGCGAGCGCTCGAGCCCGCCGCGCACGCACTGGGTCTGGCGCCGCCAGACGCGCGCGCCCGCCTGCGCCTGGCCGGCGCGCGCGCGTGCCGGCCCAGAAGGCGGCGGAACGGATGAGGTGGATGCGGACATGGGACCTCTCCTCCAACGTGGCGGGCCCACGGAGAGATCCCCGTGGCGCTTTAGCGTTGGTGACGCGGCGCAAGCTGCCCGATCAAATCCCGCGGGTCCGTCGGGGTGGACCAGTCCCGGATGGCCGCAGGCGCGACGCCCCACTGTGCGGCTGCGGCGGTGCCGCCACGACGCTCAGAAGCCCGTGGGGTGCGCACCCCCGAGCCGTCGCCCAATTGGCACACCGCCGATGATGCACGCGCGCCCCAGGCTGTCAAGCGGGCCCCCCGAATGATTTCCGGCGCGGCTCTCAGGCCTCGTCGACCTTGATGTGGCGCATGCGCTCGCCGATGTAGCCCGTAACCGCGCTCGCCACCTGCTCGAGGTGGCCGTTGAAGAAGTGGTCGGCGCCGTCGACGATGCGGAAATCGACCTTGACGTCGCGCTGGCTCGACAGCTTGGTGACCAGCTTGCGCACGTGGTCGACCGGCACGATGTCGTCGGCCGAGCCCTGGATCACCTGCCCCGAGACCGGGCAGGGGGCGAGGAACGAGAAGTCGTAGATGCGCGCCGGCGGCGCCACGGCGATGAAGCCGTTGATCTCGGGCCGGCGCATCAGCAGCTGGAGCGCGATCCAGGCGCCGAACGAGAAGCCGGCAATCCAGCACGCGCGCGCGTCCGGGTTGTAGGACTGCAGCCAGTCGAGCGCCGAGGCGGCATCGCTCAGC
>DASWHU010000099.1:0-11029 GCA_036398035.1 Alphaproteobacteria bacterium
CAGCTCACGGCCAACACCCGCGAGGTGACCGCCGGCCTGGTCGCCGCCGGCATCGACCCGGTGCGCGACATCGTGTTCAACCAGAGCCAGGTGCCGGCCCATGCCGAGCTCGCCTGGATCTTCAACTGCGTCGCCCGGCTCGGCTGGCTCAACCGCATGACCCAGTTCAAGGAGAAGGCCGGCAAGCACCGCGAGAACGCCACCGTCGGGCTGTTCGCCTATCCCAACCTGATGGCCGCCGACATCCTGCTCTACAAGGCGACCCACGTGCCGGTCGGTGACGACCAGAAGCAGCACCTGGAGCTCGCCCGCGACATCGCCAACGCCTTCAACAGCATGTTCGGGGTCGACTTCTTCCCGGCGCCCGAGCCGATGATCCTGGACGCCGCGGCGCGGGTGATGAGCCTGCGCGACGGCACCAAGAAGATGAGCAAGTCGGACCCGTCCGACTACTCGCGCCTCAACATGACCGATTCGGCGGACCAGATCGCGCTCAAGATCCGCAAGGCGCGCACCGACCCCGACCCTTTGCCCGCCACCCCCGATGGGCTCGCAAGCCGGCCCGAGGCGGCCAACCTGGTGGGCATCTACGCGGCCCTCGCCGACCGTTCGGTGGCGGAGGTGTGCGCGGAGTTCGCGGGCGCGCCGTTCTCGGACTTCAAGGCCCGGCTGACCGATCTCGCGGTGGCGACGCTGGGGCCGATCGGCGCCGAGATGAAGCGCCTGGCCGCCGACCCCGGGGCGATCGATTCGGTGCTGCGCGACGGCGCGCATCGGGCGCGGGCGCTGGCCGCGCCGGTGCTCGCCGAGGCCAAGCGGATCGTCGGCTTCCTCAGCCCGTGATCCCGGCTTGATCGCGGCGCCGGGGCGGACCACCTGAGGCGGCGAGCCCGGGACACGGAGCGGCGCATGTTCGACGACGACGCGGACCTTCCGGACCGGACCGGCACCGCCGCGACGATCCCCGCCGAGGCGCCGCCGGCGCCGGCGGCGGAGGCGGGCGCGGGCCGCCCGCGCGGGGCACGGCGGCGCGCGGCGCGCACCGCCGCCGCACTTCTGATCGCCGCCCTGGTGCTCTACTACCCGGTCGGCATGGTGCTGACCCACCGCATCGACGACGACCCCGACTTCACCTTCGCGCCCGAGACCTTTCCCGAAAGCGGCAGCCGCGCGGTGGCGCTGGCGGCGGCGCTGATGGAGCACCAGGTCGACGACGCCGGCTGGATCCCCAACAACCCGTTCTTCTATGCCTCGGCGGCGCTCGACAACATGCCCAACTTCCAGCAGGGGCTGCGCGCGTCGGTGTTTCGTTTCGCGATCGAGATGACCGACCAGATCGGGCGCACGCGCGGCTCGAGCCAGGTCGACCCCGACCTCGACATCGCCGCCGGCGAGTTCAAGTTCCCGGGCGACGTGTGGATCTGGGACCCGGGCGTCTCGCTGCTGCCGCAGGCGACGTCCGAGCAGCGCTACCGGCGCGCGATCCGCCACCTGCGCGCCTACAACCAGCGCCTCGGCGCCGGCACCGCGACCTTCGACAGCCGCGCCGACAACCTGCTCGCGACGCTCGACCGGTTCGCCTCCGACCTCGGCTCGGCGTCGGCCGAGATCGACCAGCACATCGCCGCCTACACCGGGCTGTTCGACCTTACCGCCGACGACCTGTTCTACAACGTCAAGGGCCGCGTCTACGGCTACTACATGATCCTGACCGAGCTCGGGGGCGACTTCGAAGCCGTCCTTGCCGAGCGCCAGCTGCAGGCGGCGTGGGCGCAGATGCTGGCCTCGATGCGCACCGCCGCCACGCTCCAGCCGTGGGTGGTGCTGAACGGCGCCCCGGACGGCCAGCTGGTGCCCAATCACCTCGCCGCGCAAGGCTTCTGGCTGCTGCGCGGGCGCACACAGTTGCGCGAGATCACCAACATCCTGCTCAAATAGCGACTGCCGCCGCGGCGCGCGCGAAAAGCCAAGAAATTCCTTGATCGACGCCAATCGAGGCGCAATAACCCTAAAAAAACAAAGGTTTTATCGCGGCCGGGCCGATCTGGATGGATATCTACCTGCCCGTCGCCGAGATGTCGGTCAACGTGTTGGTGTTGCTCGGCATGGGCGGTGTGATCGGATTCCTGTCCGGGCTGTTCGGTGTCGGCGGCGGCTTCCTGCTGACGCCGCTCCTGATCTTCATCGGCGTGCCGCCGCCGGTGGCGGTGGCCAGCCAGGCCAACCAGATCGCCGCCGCCTCGGTCTCGGGCCTGCTCGCCCACTGGCGGCGCGGCAATGTCGACTTCCGCATGGGCTGGGTGCTGCTCGCCGGCGGCGCGCTGGGCTCGAGCGTCGGCGTCTGGCTGTTCCGCGTCCTGCGCGAGATCGGCCAGATCGATGCCGCGATCTCGATCTCCTACGTCGTGTTCCTTGGCTCGGTCGGCCTGTTGATGGCGGTGGAAAGCGCCAACACCATCCTGCGGCGGCGGCGCGGCGCGCCCCGGCGCAAGCTGCACCAGCACATCTGGCTGCACCGGCTGCCGCTCAAGCTCCGCTTCCGGCGCTCGAAGCTCTACATCAGCGCCATCTCGCCGGCGCTGATCGGGCTCCTGGTCGGCGTGCTCGCCGCGGTCATGGGGGTCGGCGGCGGCTTCGTCATGGTGCCGGCGATGATCTACCTCTTGGGCATGCCGACCTCGGTGGTGATCGGCACCTCGCTGTTCCAGATCATGTTCGTCACCGCCATCGTCACCGTGCTGCATGCGGCGACCAACCAGACCGTCGACATGGTGCTGGCGCTGATCCTGCTCGCCGGCGCGGTGATCGGGGCCCAGTTCGGCAGCCGCTACGTCGCCGCGCTGCGCGGCGAGCAGCTGCGCGGCCTGCTGGCGCTGATGGTGCTGGTGGTGTGTGCGAAGCTCGCCTTCGACCTGGTGGTCATGCCCGACGACCCCTACTCGCTGACCCCGGTGGTCCAATGACCGGCGGGGCGGCAGTGCGGCACGGCGTCGCCGGCATCGCGGCGCTGGCGGCGCTGGCGGCGCTGGTGGCGCTGGCCGCGGGGCGCGCCGGGGCCGACTACCTGGTCGCCGACCTCAGCGACCACCGGATCGCCATCACCTCGGGCTTCACCGGCTCCGAGGTGCTCCTGTTCGGCACCCGCAGCGGCCGGGGCGACGTGGTGGTGGTGCTGCGCGGGCCCAAGGCGCCGTCGGTGGTCTGGCGCAAGCTGCGCACCCTCGGCATGTGGCTCAACCGGGTCCAGGTGAGGTTCGACGACGCGCCCGGCTATTACGCGGTCGCCGCCAGCCGGCCGCTCGACCGGCTCGCGCCCGCCAAGCTGCTCGAGGATAACGAGATCGGCTTCGCCAACCTGCGCCTGGCGGCATCCCGTGTCGACCCGCGCGCCAATCTCGCCGACTTCCGGGAGGCGCTGCTGCGCAGCATGGAGCGGGCGCGGCTTTACCGCGCCGCGATCAGCGAGGTGGTGTTCATCGACGACATCCTGTTCCGCGCCACCTTCGCCTTTCCCGCCAACGTGCCGACCGGGCTCTACAATGCCCATGTCTACCTCATCGACGACGGCGTCCTGGTCAGCAAGCGGACCGCCGAGCTCGAGATCTCCAAGACCGGCTTCGAGGCGGCGATGTTCCGCTTCGCCAACCACCAGCCGCTCGCCTACGGCCTGGTTGCCGTGCTCGTCGCGGTGGTGGCAGGATGGTCGGGGGGAATGATGTTCCGCGGCAGATGACGGCGATGGCAGTGGCCGAGCAGCACGTCGCCGGCCGGGTCAAGTTCCTGGTCTGCGTCGACGACAGCAAGGACTGCCGGGTGGCGCTGCGCTTCGCGTCGCTGCGCGCGCGCAACACCGAGGGCTATCTGGTGCTGCTGTACGTGATCGAGCCGGGCGACTTCCAGCACTGGCTCGCGGTCGGCAAGCTGATGGAGGAGGAGAAGCGCGCCGAGGCCGAGCAGATCCTCAACGCGCTCGCCGCCGAGGTCCACGAGTTCGCCGGCATCCACCCGGTGCTGGTGGTGCGCGAGGGGCGCAAGGCCGACGAGATCCTCAGGCTGATCGACGAGGACCCGACCATCAACATCCTGGTGCTCGGCGCCGCGCCCGAGGGCGAGGGCTCGAACGAGCTGGTGCGCAAGCTGTCGGGCGAGCTGACCAAGCGGCTCAGCATCCCGCTGACCATCGTCCCCGGCAACCTGACCGATGCCCAGCTCGCCATGCTGACCTGACCGGCAGGGCGGTTGACCCGGCGCCGGCAATACCCAAGTAAGTCATTGGGCCCTGGCCGTGGCGTGCGCTAGACTGGCGCGCGACAGCGATTTGGAGGCGCGAGGACGATGTTTATCCAGACCGAGCCGACGCCGAACCCGGCAACCATGAAGTTCCTGCCGGGCGAGCCGGTGCTGGCGGACGGCACCGCCAACTTCACCGACGCCGAGGCGGCCGGGCGCTCGCCGCTGGCCGGGCGCCTGTTCCAGATCCCGGGCATCGAGGGCGTGTTCTTCGGCTCGGACTTCGTCACCGTGACCAAGTCGGACGCGGCCGAGTGGCAGCTGCTGAAGCCGTCGATCCTGGGCGTGATCATGGAGCACTACGTCTCGGGCGCGCCGATCATGGTCGCCGGCGCCGGCGGCGAGGCCGGCGCCCGGGGCCCCGAGGCGGCCGAGGCCGACGCCGAGATCGTCGCCCAGATCAAGGAGTTGCTCGATACCCGGGTGCGCCCGGCGGTGGCCCAGGACGGCGGCGACATCATCTTCCACGGCTACGAGTCGGGAATCGTGCTGCTGGAGATGCACGGCTCCTGCTCGGGCTGCCCGAGCTCGACCGCCACCCTCAAGCACGGCATCGAGAACATGCTCCGCCACTACATCCCCGAAGTGGTCGAGGTGCGCGCGATCATGTAGCGCGCAGCGCGCCGGGCCCGCCCCGCGCTCAGCCGCCGCCCGGGACCAGGAGCTGCAGGCCGAGCCAGCGCCAGCGCCCGTCCGGGCCGGGCAGGGTGCAGTTGACGCGGGTGCGCCCCGCCGGCAGCGGCCGGGGGAGCACGAGCTCGATCCGCCTGGCGCCGAGCCGGTCGAGCGCCACCGGGCCGATGCCGCCGACATAGCACGACAGGCGCTCGGCCGGCCCCAGGCCTTCGGCCAGGGTGAAGCCGATGTCGGGCGGGTTGGCCTCGACCAGCGGCTCGGCCGGCACCAGCTCGCTGACCGGCAGCGGCAGGGCATCGACCACCACCCGGAATCGCTCAGGCGTGGCGAAGCGGTCGAACACCGAGAACCTGGGCAGCGCGAACAGCTCGCTCGCCCGATACGCCGCCCCCGACTGCTGGCCGAGGGCGGCGATGAAGCCGGCTTCGGCAACCGCCAGCCTCAGCGCGGCGTCGTGCAGCCCGTACGGGTAGGCGAAGATCTCGGGCGGCGCGCCGAGCTCGTCGACGATGCGCCGGCGCGCGCGCCCGATATCGCCGGCGACCAGCGGCCGGGCGCGGCCAAGGAGGCTGCGGTAGACGGCGCCGTTGGTGCCGATCGCCGCCCCCGCCGAGGCCAGCTCGCGCAGCTCGCCCCAGCCCATCTGCCCGGGCTCGCCGTCGTCGACCATGTCGGTGGTGATCAGGATGGTTGCGGGGATGCCCGCCTCGCGCAGGCGGGGCCAGGCCAGCCGGTGGACCGAGTCGTGGCCGCCCTCGATCACGATCGCGACCGTTCGCTCGGGCAGCGCCGCGCCGCCGGCGAGCGCGGCGACCACGCGCGGCAGCGGCAGCACCGCATAGCCGCCGCCGGCAAGATGGGCGAGATGGGCGTCGAGCTCGGCGAGCGTGGTGGTCAGCGGCCCGCCCACGGCGGCGAAGCGCTGATAGGTGAGGATGACCGCCGAGTCCTGCGCCTGCGCCCAGCCCGCGGCGCCGGTCGCCGCGAGCGCCAGCGCACAGCCAAGGGCACCGCGCCCGAGGCGCCGCGCAAGTCCGGAACGGCCAACCCTGCGACCGGCGGCTGACATGGCGTTATCGAGGCCGGCTCCAGTGCCGACCGGGCAATACTTAGCCAGCCATCGACGGCGTGCCCAAGTGGCCCGGTTTTCGCGCCTCATGCCGATAGTGTATCAATAGCGCGGCGATGCGCGGACGATTCTGCGCGCGGCATGGAGGCGAGCGATGAGCGCGACACTCGACCACGGCGCCCTCGACATCATCTTCCGCAACGCCCGCAGCCATAGCGCCTGGCTCGGCGAGGGGCCCGACGAGGCGGACCTGAGGGCGATCTTCGAGCTGATGAAGCTCGGCCCGACCAGCGCCAACTCGTGCCCGGCGCGGTTCCTGTTCCTGCGCTCGCGCGCGGCCAAGGAACGGCTCAGGCCGCACGTGTCGAAGACCAACGAGACCAAGACCATGACCGCGCCGGTGATCGCCGTGATCGGCTACGACCTGGCGTTCTACCAGCACCTCGACCGGCTGTTCCCGCACCAGAACGCGCGCCCGTGGTTCGAGGGCAAGGACGAGCACATCCGGATCACCGCCTTCCGCAACGGCACCCTTCAGGGCGCCTACTTCATGGTCGCGGCGCGCGCGCTCGGCTTCGACTGCGGGCCGATGTCGGGGTTCGACAACGCCGGCGTCGACCGCACCTTCTTCGCCGGCACCACGGTCAGGTCGAACTTCCTGTGCTGCCTCGGCCGCGGCGATCCCGCCGGCTTGCGCCCGCGCGGCCCGCGGTTCGACTTCGCCGAGGTGTGCACGCTGCTGTGATCAGGGCCGGGCGGGCGCGATCAGGCGGGTGCCGGCAGCACGGTCGCCGAGCACCGGATAGCGGCGGGACTCGAACAGTTGGTAATGCCACCACTCGTTGCGATAGAAATCCCAGCCGGCGTCGGTCATCAGCCCGAGCAGCAGCAGCCGGTTGTGCCGCGCCTCGGGCGCCAGGCCATCGGCGCCGTGATGGGCGAGCGGCGTGAAGGCATCGAACGGCGTGCCCATCGCCAGCGCCGTGCCGTCGCCCCGGGCCAAGGTCAGGTCGACCGCGACCGCGCGCGAATGCGGCGAGCCGCGGCGCGGATCGGCGAGGAAGTCGGGATCGGGGGTATGGCGCCACAGCGCCCACTGCGCCTCCGCCGGGCGGAAGCCGTCGAAGATGCGCAGCCTGAGCCCGAGGCCGGCGGCCAGCGCCACCGCGCGTTCGAGCCTGAGAGCCGCGTCCGGGTGCAGGTAGCAGGCGGCGCGGGCATAGACGGCTGCGCCGGTGAAGTTGTCGGGCCGGGCATAGGCGAGGTCGAGGTCGAGATCGAACGCGGGCGGGACGATGGCAACCAGGTGCACGGCGCGGGCGGGGGCTGGGCTCGGTCGGGGCCGGCCACACTACACCGCCCGCCGTGCCCGGCGATAGCTGCGCGTCGCCGGCCATGAAGCTGCTCGCGCTCGATGCCGCGGCCGGCGCCTGCTCGGTTGCGCTGTGGCGCGACGGCGCCGTCCTCGCCCACCGCTATTGCGTGCGCGCGCGCGGCCATGCCGAGGTGCTGGTGCCGATGGTCGAGGAGGTGATGGCGGCGGCCGGGCTCGCTTATGCCGAGCTCGACGGCTTCGCCGTGACCCGCGGCCCCGGCACCTTCACCGGCATCCGCATCGGGCTCGCCTGCGCGCGCGGGCTCGCGCTCGCCGCGCACCTGCCGCTGGTCGGGCTGACCACTCTCGAGGTGCTCGCCGCCGGCGTGCCCGACGCTCTTGCCGAGGGTGCGGTGCTGGCCGCGCTCGAGGCGCGCCGGGGCGAGGTCTATGCCCAGGCGTTCGGCCCCGGCCTCGTGCCGCTGTCGGAGCCCGCGGCGCTCTTGCCGGAAGTGGCGCTGGCGCTGGTCGCGGACCGCGATGCGGCGCTCACCGGCGACGCCGCGCCGAGGCTCGCGCGCCTGCTCGCCCGACCGGACCTGGTGGTTCCCGGCGACGGCCAGCCCGATGCCCGGGTGCTGGCGAGGCTCGCGGCGGCGCGCCCGCTGCCGGCGCCCGGGGTGGCGGTGGCGCCGCTCTACCTGCGCCCGCCCGACGCACGGAAGCTGTCCGAATCGACGCGCTGTTGAGCGCGCCGCTCAGCGCACGGCGATGCGCAGGATGTGGCTGTGACCGTCCTCCGCGGGCTCGAGCGACAGCACCTCGTGGCCCATCTCGCGCACCGAGCGCGGCACGTTGTCGAGCGGCTCGCCGGCATTGAGGCGCACCGACAGCGTCTCGCCCGGGGCCATCGCCTCGAGCGTGAGCTTGGTGCGCACGAAGGTCATCGGGCACACCAGATGGGTGATGTCGAGCTGCCGCTCGGCCCCCGCCGCGGGCCGCGCGGCGCCCACGGGCGCGGTGCCGGTCATGGCGCCATGGTGGGAAGCCGCAACGGCGCGGTCAAGGGCCCGCCCGCGGCGGCGCGCCGGGTGCGGTTGTTCGGGGCCGTGCGGTAAATTATACTATCGGCGTGCGGGTCCTCTGGCATGGTCACCGAGCGGGTGTCTGAGCTCACCAAGGCGCTCTCCCACGTCGAGCAGGTGTGCCTCGACAAGGGGCTGAAAATGACCGAGCAGCGACGGGTCATCGCACGCGTGCTGTCCGACTCGGAGGACCACCCGGACGCCAACGCGGTCTACCGGCGGGCGACCCGCATCGACCCGCGCATCAGCATGGCGACGGTCTATCGCACCGTGCGCCTGTTCGAGGAGGCGGGGGTGCTCGAGCGCCACGACTTCGGCGACGGCCGGTCGCGCTACGAGGAGGTGAGCGAGGAGCATCACGATCACCTGATCGACGTCGACAGCGGCCGGGTGATCGAGTTCCAGAACGACGAGATCGAGAAGCTGCAGCGGGAAGTGGCGCGGAAGCTGGGCTACCGGCTGGTCGATCACCGGCTCGAGCTGTACGGCGTCCCGGCCGACAAGCCGGAAGACGCGGACGAGGACTGACGGGTGCGCCAGCCGGCGGGCCGGTCCCATCACGCGACAATCGGGAGACGGGCGGGTCGATGACCGCGGCTGAAACCTTCGACGACCCCTTCGCCGGCATCCACGCCGGCAGCCTCGAGGTGCGGCTCGCGCGCACGCCCGAGGAGGTGGACGCGGCCCAGGCGCTGCGCTACCGGGTGTTCTACGACGAGATGGGCGCGGTGCCGACGGCCGCGATGCGCGCCTGCCGCCGCGACGTCGACGTCCACGACGCGAGCTTCGACCACCTGCTGGTGATCGACCACGAGCGCTGCCACCCCACCGACTCGGTGGTCGGCACCTACCGCCTCAACCGGCGCAGCGTCGCGCTGCGCTGCGGCGGGTTCTACTCGGCCGGCGAGTACGACCTGTCCGACCTGCTGGCGGTCGAGGGCGAGATCATGGAGCTCGGACGCTCCTGCGTCGACACCGAGCTGCGCAACCGCGCGACCATGGCGCTGCTGTGGCGCGGCATCGCGGCCTACGTGTTCTATTACGACATCGGGCTGATGTTCGGCTGCGCCAGCATGTCCGGCACCGACCCCGACCGGCTGGCGCTGCCGCTGTCCTATCTGCACCACCATCATCTGGCGCCGGCGGGCCTGCGCCCGCGCGCCTTGCCCGGGCTGTATACGGCGATGGACCGGCTGGCTGCCGCCGAGCTCGACGTGCGCGAGGCGCGGCTTGCGCTGCCGCCCCTGATCAAGGGCTATCTGAGGCTCGGCGGCTTCGTCGGCGACGGCGCGGTCATCGACCGCCAGTTCCGGACCATCGACGTGTGCGTCGTGGTCAAGACCGACTGGGTGACGTCGAAGTACCGCCATCACTACGGGGCCGACACCTACCGCCCGGTGCCGGTCTAGGGCGGCGCGCCGGGCCTGCGGCGGCGGTGACCGGATTGCCCGCCATGCTCGATCCCTTGCCCCATCTGCGCGCCGCCCTGCTGGCGGTGGCGCTCGCGCTGTGGACCGCGGCGATGATCCCGGTCCAGGCGATGGTGCGCGCGCTCGGCTCGCGCCTCGCCTGGGTGGTGCCCGGCGTCTACCACCGGGGCGTCTGCCGCCTGATCGGCCTCGAGGTGCTCAGCCACGGCGCCCCGATCCGCGACCGGCCGGCGCTGTACGTCGCCAACCACGCCTCCTATCTCGACATCTCGGTGCTGCTGACCCTGGTCAAGGGCTCGTTCGTGGCCAAGGCCGAGGTCGCCGGCTGGCCGGTGTTCGGGCTGCTGGCCAGGCTCGCCGGCACCGTGTTCGTCGACCGCCGCCCGAGCCGCAGCCACGCGCCGCGCACCCAGATGCGCGCCCGGCTCGAGGCCGGCGACCGGCTGATCCTGTTCCCCGAGGGCACCAGCACCGACGGCAACCGCGTGCTGCCCTTCAACAGCACCTTCTTCGGCGTCGTCGAGCAGCCGATCGCCGGCCGCGTGGTGCCGGTGCAGCCGATCTCGATCGCCTATACCCGTTACAACAACCTGCCGATGCGCCGGCGCGAGCGCCCGTTCCTCGCCTGGTACGGCGGCATGGGCATGATCGGCCATCTGTGGTGGCTGCTGTGCGACGGGCCGGCCACGGTCGAGGTCGCCTTCCATGCGCCGCTCACGATCGCCGACCACCCCTCGCGCAAGATCCTGGCCGCGGACTGCCAGCGGCGGGTCCACGACGGCGTCTCGCGCCTGCTCGCCGGCCGCCCGCTCGACCCCGAAGCCGGCGCGCCCGCCGCCGGGCGCTGTCCGAATTAGGGACAGGGCGTCCTAGTTTGGAGTGTGGAGCGTCCTTATATGGATTCACCGTATATGTGGAAAATATGTCGATATATGGGATAGAATGTGGATAGCTAGAGGCGTGCGGGAGAGAGTCTCTGCCAACCTGAGTGGAGAACACCATGGACGTGTCAGATATCACCATCTATATCGCCAAAACAGAGCGAAATACATTTTTGGCAGCCACAAATGAATCGCCATACTTCTGTGTAGAGGCGGACAGTGAGGAAGAGCTATTGCGCCTTGCGGCGTATGCTTTGAGATTTTATCGAAACAATAAAGACACGCCATCACAGCGTACATCGAGTTCTCAAACTATTGAGGGA
>DASWHU010000100.1:0-16964 GCA_036398035.1 Alphaproteobacteria bacterium
CGTCCCCGGCGTGATCGACGTCCACGACCTGTGACGCGCGCGGCGGCAGTCTCTGTGCGGTCCGAGCCCGCCAATATGGCGGCGGCGGAGCGGGTGCTGGAGGGCGTGTTCGGCTTCCGCGCGTTCCGGCCCGGGCAGGCGGCAGTGGTCGAGGCGGTGCTCGCCGGGCGCGACGTGCTCGCGGTGATGCCGACCGGGTCGGGCAAGTCGCTCTGCTATCAGGTACCGGCGCTGGTGCTCGGCGGGCTCACCGTCGTCGTCTCGCCGCTGGTCGCGCTGATGCAGGACCAGGTCGCTGCGCTCCGCCTCGCCGGGGTTGCGGCGGACGCGATCAACTCCTCGCGCGCCCGCGCCGACAACGTCGCCGCCTGGCGGCGTGCCGCCGCCGGCGAGACGCGGTTGCTGTACATGGCGCCCGAGCGGCTGATGACCGAGCGGATGCTGGCCGCGCTGGCCGAGCTGCCGGTGACGCTGTTCGCGGTCGACGAGGCGCATTGCGTGTCGCAGTGGGGGCCCGCGTTCCGGCCCGAGTACGAGGCGCTCGGCCGCCTGCGCGAGCTGTTCGCCGGCGCACCCATCGCCGCGCTGACCGCGACCGCCGACGAGATCACCCGCGGCGACATCGCGGCCAAGCTGCTGCGCCCGGACGCGCGCGTGTTCGTGTCGGGCTTCGACCGGCCCAACATCCGCCTGTCGGTGGCGATGAAGCGCGACTGGAAAGGGCAGCTCGTGCGGTACGTCGAGCAACGCAAGGGCGCGTCCGGAATCGTCTACTGCCTGTCGCGCAAGAAGACCGAGGCCGCGGCAGAGCTGCTCGCCGCTGCGGGCGTCACGGCGCTGCCCTATCACGCCGGCATGGACAAGGCGGCGCGCGAGGCGAACCAGGACCGGTTCATGAGCGAGGCCGGCGTGGTGATGGTGGCGACCATCGCCTTCGGCATGGGCATCGACAAGGCGGACGTGCGGTTCGTGCTGCACACCGACCTGCCGGGCAACGTCGAGGCCTACTATCAGGAGATCGGCCGCGCCGGGCGCGACGGCGCGCCGGCGGACGCGCACATGCTCTACGGCCTCGACGACATCCGCATGCGCCGGCGGTTCATCGAGCAGGACGGCGGCGGCGACGAGCGCCTGCGCCGCGAGCACAAGCGTCTCGACGCCCTGATCGGCTACTGCGAGTCGCCGCGCTGCCGGCGCCGCTTGCTGCTGGCCTATTTCGGCGAGGACGCCGGCGACTGCGGCAATTGCGACATGTGCCTCGACCCGGTCGAGCTGGTCGACGGCGCCGAGGACGCGGCCAAGGTGCTCGACGCGGTGCTGCGCACCGGCCAGCTCTTCGGCGCCGCCCACATCACCGACATCCTGTGCGGCGCGCGCACCGAAAAGGTGGTGCGGTCGCGTCACGACCGGCTGGCGGCATTCGGCGCCGGCGCCGATCACGGCAAGGAGGACTGGCGCTCGATCATCCGCCAGATGGTCGCGGCGGGACTTCTGCTGGTGGACATCGCCGGCCACGGCGGCCTGAGCGCGACCGGCCAGGGCCGGGCCGTCGTCGACGGCCGGACCGGCTTCCGCTACCGGCGCGATGCGATGCCGCAACCCGCGCGCCGGCGCGCCAAGGCGGCACCGGCCGAGGCCCCGGCGGCCGGCGCGCCGTCGCGGGCGGACGAGGCGCTGCTCCAGGCGCTCAAGGCGCTGCGTCTCCGCCTCGCGCGCGAGCGCGGCGTGCCCGCCTACGTAATCTTTCCCGACCGTTCGCTGGTCGACATGGTGCGCCGGCGGCCCGGCACAGCCGCCGAGTTCGCCGTCGTGGACGGCGTCGGCGAGGTCAAGCTGCGCGCCTTCGCCGACGCCTTCTTGGCCGCGATCGCGGTCCACGGCTAGCCGCGCGCCAGCGCCTGCGGGCTTGTAAAGGTCGCGATTTGGCGCTATCTCGCGCCCGGTAGCACAACCTCACACGCGGGCCTTGCGGCAGGCGTTGCCGTTTGCCGTTCCGGTGCCTCGGTCGACCCCCGGTCGGCCCGGGCCTCCGCCCGCGGCGGCTCAACCGGAGAAGGATCAGACCATGGCCGTGCCCACCTTCACCATGCGCCAGCTGCTCGAGGCCGGCGTTCATTTCGGTCACCAGACCCACCGCTGGAACCCCAAGATGGAGCCGTACCTCTACGGGGTGCGCAACGGGGTCCACATCATCGACCTGCAGCAGACCGTGCCGCTGCTCTACCGCGCGCTCGAGTTCGTCGAGCAGGTGGTGGGGCGCGGCGGGCGGGTGCTGTTCGTCGGCACCAAGCGCCAGGCGCAGGAGCCGCTGGCCGAGGCCGCCAAGCGCTGCGGCCAATATTTCGTCAACCACCGCTGGCTGGGCGGCATGCTGACCAACTGGCGAACGATCTCGAACTCCATCGGCCGCCTGCGCACGCTCGACGAGCAGCTCGCCGGGGAGCAGTCGGGGCTGACCAAGAAGGAGCTGCTCCGCCTGACTCGCGAGCGCGACAAGCTGGAGCGCACCCTGGGCGGGATCCGCGAGATGGGCGGGCTGCCCGACGTGGTGTTCGTGGTCGATACCAACAAGGAGGAGATCGCGGTCCAGGAAGCGGTCAAGCTCGAGATCCCGGTGGTCGCAGTGCTCGACAGCAACAGCAATCCGGCCGGCATCACCTATCCGATACCGGGCAACGACGACGCCACCCGCTCGGTCACGCTCTACTGCGAGCTGATCGCGCAGTCGGTGCTCAACGGGTTGCAGGCCGAGCAGACGGCGCGGGGCGTCGACATCGGCGAGGCCGAGGAGGCCCCGGCTGAGAATCTGGCCGAGGCCGTGCCGGCGGTGCCAGAGACGGCCGCGACCCAGCCTGCCGCCGGCGAGGACGAGCCCAAGGCCGAGACCGGCCAACCCTCCGCCTGACGCCCGACACGGACGACCGACCAGAGGAAGATCATGGCACAGATCACGGCATCGCTGGTGAAGGAGCTGCGCGACAAGACCGGCGCCGGCATGATGGACTGCAAGAGGGCGCTGACCGAGACCGGCGGCGACCTCGAGCAGGCAGTCGACTGGCTGCGCAAGAAGGGGCTGTCGGCGGCGGCGAGGAAGGCCGGCCGGGTGGCGGCGGAAGGCCTGATCGGGATCTCGGTGAGCGATGCCGCCGGCGCCGTGGTCGAGGTCAATGCGGAGACCGACTTCGTCGCCCGCAACGAGGAGTTCCAGGACTTCGTGCGCACGGTCGCCGAGGTCGCCGGCACCGTCGGCGGCGATCTGGAGCGGCTGAAGGCCGCGCCCTATCCCGGCGGCGCGTCGGTCGGCGAACGGCTGACCGAGATGATCGGGCGGATCGGCGAGAACCTCGTGGTGCGGCGGGCGGCGGCGGTTACGGTCGGCACCGGCGTGGTGGCGAGCTACGTCCACAACGCCGCGGCGCCGGGCCTCGGCAAGATCGGCGTGCTGGTCGGGCTCGACTCGGCCGGCGACAAGGAGGCGCTGGCGGCCTTCGGCAAGCAGCTTGCCATGCACATCGCCGCCGCGCGCCCCGAGGCGGTCAGCCGCGACGACGTCGACCCGGCGCTGCTCGCGCGCGAGCGCGACATCCTGGCCGCGCAGGCGCGCGCCTCCGGCAAGCCCGAGGCGATCATCGACAAGATGGTCGAGGGCCGGTTGCGCAAGTTCTACGAGGACGTGGTGCTGACCGAGCAGACCTTCGTCATCGACGGCGAAAGCCGGGTCGGCGACGCCATCGCCAAGGCCGCCGACGCCGCCGGGGCGCCGATCACGGTCGCCGCCATGGTCCGCTTCGAGCTCGGTGAGGGAATCGAGAAGGAGGCGAGCGACTTCGCCGCCGACGTCGCCGCCCAGGCACGGCGCTGACGCACCGCCGCCCCGTCCGCCCGGCGAGCGTGCATCGATCGGCACAAGGCGCCGACATTCGATGCGAACTCGCCTATAGTCGTCGCGGGCGCGGTGGCGCGCATGGTGCCCGGGAACCAATGGCCGAACATGCCGTCTAAGGAAGCCGTCCAGGCGGTCCCGGCCGCGCGCTACGGCCGGGTCCTGCTCAAGCTGTCGGGCGAGGCCCTGATGGGCGAGGTCGCCTACGGCATCGATCCCCAGGCGGTGGCGCGCATCGCGCACGACGTGCGTGCGGTCCACGACAAGGGGGTCGAGGTGTGCCTGGTGGTCGGCGGCGGCAACATCTTTCGCGGCCTCGCCGGTGTCGCGGCCGGGATCGACCGCGCCACTGCCGACGGCATGGGCATGCTGGCGACGATCATCAATGCGCTGGCGCTGCAAAGCACGCTCGAGGGCCTCGGTCTGACCACGCGCGTGGTCTCGGCGATCCCGATGCAGACGATCTGCGAGCCCTACATCCGCCGGCGCGCGGTGCGCCACATGGAGAAGGGGCGGGTGGTGATCTGCGCCGCCGGCACCGGTAACCCGTACTTCACCACCGATACCGCGGCCGCGTTGCGCGCCGCCGAGCTCGGCTGCCAGGGCCTGTTCAAGGGCACCCAGGTCGACGGCGTCTATTCGTCGGACCCGAAAAGCGACCGCGCCGCGGTGCGCTTCGACAGGATCAGCTACTCTCGGGTGCTGGCCGAGGACCTGAAGGTGATGGACGCCACCGCCATCTCGCTGGCGCGGGACAACGGCATTCCGGTCATCGTATTCTCGATCCACAGCCCCGGGGCCTTCGCCGAGGTGGTCTGCGGCCAGGGCCGGTTTACGATGGTAAGCGAAGAGGAATGAGGCGATGCCGGCCTTCGATATGGACGATCTCAGGCGGCGCATGGACGGGGCGCTTCACGTCCTTAAGAAGGAGTATGCGGGCCTGCGCACCGGGCGGGCGTCGGTCAGCCTGCTCGAGCCGGTGACGGTCGCGGCCTACGACTCGGAGATGCCGCTCAGCCAGCTCGCCACGATCAGCGCGCCCGAGCCGCGGCTGCTGTCGGTGCAGGTGTGGGACAGGTCGCTGGCCAAGGCGGTCGAGACCGCGATCCGCGCGAGCGGGCTCGGCCTCAATCCGATCGGCGAGGGCCAGCTGATCCGGGTGCCAATCCCGGAGCTGACCGAGGAGCGGCGCAAGGAGCTGGCCAAGATCGCGCACAAATACGCCGAGGAGGCGAGGGTCGCGGTGCGCAACGTCCGTCGCGACGGGATGGACAGCCTGAAGGCGTTGGAGAAGTCGGGCGACATCTCGCAGGACGAGCATCACGAGCGTGGCGTGGAGGTCCAGGAGCTGACCGACGCCATGATCGCCGAGATCGGGCAGGTGATGGAGGAAAAGGAAAAGGAGATCCTTCAGGTCTGACCCCATGGAATCGGCCGCATCCCGACACGCGTCGCCCCCGCCGCCACCGCCGCGACACATTGCGATCATCATGGACGGCAACGGCCGCTGGGCCGTCAGCCGGGGGCTGCCGCGCATCACCGGCCATCAGCGCGGCGCCGAGGCGGTGCGGGTGACGGTGCGGGCCTGCCGCGAGCTCGGCATCGAGTACCTGACCCTGTACGCGTTCTCGTCCGAGAACTGGAAGCGGCCGGCGGACGAGGTCGAGGACCTGATGGCGCTGCTGCGCCTCTATCTGCAGAGCGAACTCGACGAGCTTGCCGCCAACGGCGTGCGGCTCAGGGTGATCGGCGATCTGTCCGCGCTCCACCGCGACATCCAGGACCTGATCGCCCGCGCCCAGGCCGCGACCCGCGACAACGACGCGCTCACCCTGACCGTCGCGCTCAACTATGGCGGCCGCAACGAGATCGTCGCCGCAGTGCGCGACATCGCCGACGAGGTCGCGGGCGGCCGGCTGCGGCCCGACCAGATCACCGCCGAGCTGTTCGCGCACCACCTCCAGACCGTCGGCATACCGGACCCGGACCTGATCGTCC
Organism: Alphaproteobacteria bacterium; assembly: GCA_036398035.1. Classification (GTDB taxonomy): domain Bacteria; phylum Pseudomonadota; class Alphaproteobacteria; order UBA7887; family UBA7887; genus DASWHU01. The sequence continues at coordinate 5,882 of DASWHU010000100.1, forward strand.
GCACCAGCGGCGAGCACCGGTTGAGCAATTTCCTGCTGTGGCAGTGCGCCTATGCCGAGTTCGTCTTCACGCCGGTGCTGTGGCCCGACTTCGGGCGCCGGGAGCTCGAGCAATCGATCGCCGAGTATCGGCGGCGCGAACGGCGCTATGGCGGTGCCGGCGCCTGATCCTTCCACCGGCGGCGACTTTTGGCGCCGACTGGCGACGGCCGCGGTCGCGGCGCCGCTGGCGCTGGGCGGGGTGTGGCTGGGCGGGCTTGCGCTGGCCGCGCTGGTCGCGGCGGCGGCGGCGATCATGGCCCATGAATGGTGGCAGCTCGCCGGAGTCGAGCCGGCGCCGGCGGCGCTGGCCGTGCTGACGGCCGCGGTGGTCGGCGCTGTGGTTCTTGCCGCGCTCGGGCTATATGGTTTTGGAGTGGTAATGCTCGCGGGGGCGGCGGCAATGGGCGGGTTGCTCGCCGGCGGCGGCTGGCGGCGGCGCCTCGGCGCGGCGACCGCCGCGGCCTATGTCGGCCTGCCGTGCCTGGCGCTGTTGTGGCTGAGGGCACGCCCGGACGACGGCTTGGCGCTGGTGCTGTGGCTGCTGGCGCTGGTTTGGGCGACCGACATCGCGGCTTACGTCACGGGCCGCCTGGTGGGCGGGCCGAAGCTTGCGCCGCGGTTGAGCCCGGCCAAGACCTGGGCCGGCCTCGCCGGGGGACTCGCGGCCGCGGTCGCGATCACCGGCGTGGTCGGCGGCCTCGCCGGCCGCGGCGATCTGGCGGCGGTGCTGGCGGCGGCCGCCGGGCTCGCCGCGATCGCCCAGGGCGGGGACCTGTTCGAATCGTGGCTCAAGCGACGGCGCGGCATGAAGGATTCGGGAACGTTGCTGCCGGGACACGGTGGTCTGCTCGATCGGGTCGACGGATTGATTGCGGCGGCCCCGGCTATGACTATGTTGGTGATCGCATCTGGGGGTGAGGTTCGGCCATGGCCATGATCGCAGCGCGCGAGGCGGCACCGCCGCGCCGGGTGACGATCCTAGGATCGACCGGCTCGGTCGGCTGCAACACCGTCAGCCTGATCGAGGCCAACCCGGGCGCCTATCAGGTCGAGGCGCTCACCGCGCAGCGCAACGTCGAGCTGCTGGCCGCCCAGGCGCGCCGGTTGCGCCCGCGGCTCGCGGTGATCGGCGAGGAGCGCCTTTACGGCGCGCTGAAGGCGGCGCTCGAAGGGACCAACGTGCGCGCCGCCGCTGGGCCCGGCGCGCTGGTCGAGGCGGCGATGCTGCCGGCTGCGTGGGTGATGGCGGCGATCGTCGGCGCGGCGGGGCTGTCGCCGACCCTGGCGGCGGTGCGCCGCGGCGCGGTGGTGGCGCTGGCCAACAAGGAATGCCTGGTGTGCGCGGGCAAGATCATGGTCGCCGAGGTGACGCGCCACGGCGCCACCCTGCTGCCGGTCGATTCCGAGCACAACGCGATCTTCCAGGTGTTCGACTTCACCCATCCCGAGCGGGTCGAGCGAATCATCCTGACCGCGTCCGGCGGGCCATTCCGCCAACTCGACCGCGCCGCCATGGCCCGGGTCACCCCGGCGCAAGCGGTGCTGCATCCCAATTGGGCGATGGGCGCCAAGATCTCGGTCGACTCGGCGACCATGATGAACAAGGGCCTCGAGATGATCGAGGCCTATCACTTGTTCCCGATCGGCGCCGAGCAGATCGAGGTCCTGGTCCACCCGCAGTCGGTGGTGCACAGCATGGTCGCCTATTGCGACGGCTCGGTGCTGGCGCAGCTCGGCGCGCCCGACATGCGCACGCCGATCGCCTACAGCCTGGCCTGGCCGGACCGGATCGATGCGCCGGTCCCGCGGCTGGACCTGGCGGCGCTCTACCAGCTCACCTTCGAGGCGCCCGATTTCGAACGCTTCCCCGCGCTCGCCCTGGCGCGCCACGCGCTGAGCAATGGCGCCGCCGCAGCCACCGTGCTGAACGCCGCCAACGAGGTGGCGGTGCACGGTTTCCTGGACGGACGGATCGGTTTTCTCGATATAGTCGCCACGGTCGAGCGCACCCTCGAGCAGGTGACCCCCGGCCCGCCCGCCAATCTCGACGACGTGGTCGAGATCGACCGCTCGGCGCGAGAGGTCGCAAGCCGCTTGATCGGCGCGCGCGGCTCGGGCAGCTAGACGGAAACGGCACAAGAACGACGTCGCGCGGCATGGACACACTGATCAGCTTCGGGCACACGATCCTTTCGTTCCTGGTGGTGTTCACCGTCGTGGTGTTCGTCCACGAGTTCGGCCATTACTGGGTGGCGCGCCGGTGCGGGGTCCGGGTCGAGGTGTTCTCGATCGGCTTCGGCCGCGAGCTGTTCGGCATCACCGACAGGGCCGGCACGCGCTGGAAGCTGGGCCTGGTGCCGCTCGGCGGCTTCGTCCGCTTCTTCGGCGACGAGAACGCGGCCAGCCGCCCGGCGCTCGGCCTCGATCGGATGACTCCCGAGGACCGGTCGGTGTCGTTCCATTACAAGCCGCTGGGCCAGCGCGCGCTGATCGTCGCCGCCGGACCGCTGGCCAACTTCGTGCTGTCGATCGTCCTGCTGACCAGCCTGTTCGTCACGGTCGGCCGGCCGATCACGCCCGCGGTGGTCAACGAGGTGCTGCCGGATTCGGCGGCCATGGCGGCGGGCTTCCAGCCCGGCGACCGCGTGGTCAGCATTGGCGACACCGCGATCGAGCGGTTCGAGGAGCTGCGCGAGATCGTCATGTTCAGCCCCGGCGTGGCCATGGCCATGGTCGTCGAGCGCGCCGGCAAGATGGTGCCGATCCAGGTCACGCCGGAGGACGTCGAGATCACCGACAGCCTCGGCAACCCCCACCATATCGGGCGCCTCGGCATCAGCGTCGCGGCGCGCGAGTTCGTCCGCCTCGATCCGTTGCGCGGGGTCGCGGCGGCCGTGGTCGACACCTACGACCTGGTGGCGCGGTCGCTGCAGGGCCTGGGCGAGATCCTGATCGGCAAGCGCGATTCGGCCGAGCTCGGGGGCCCGATCATGATCGCCCAGATGTCGGGCGAGCGGGCCGAGGCGGGCGCCCTGGCCCTGATCGAGTTCGTGGTCATCCTGTCGGCGACGTTGGGATTGATCAACCTGTTCCCGATTCCTCTGCTCGACGGCGGCCATCTGGCGTTCTATGCCTTCGAGGCGGTGCGCGGCCGGCCGCTCGGCATGCGCGCCCAGGAGCTCGGATACATGGTCGGCTTGGCGGTGGTGGTGACGTTGATGGTGTTCGCCACGGTCAACGATCTCAGCCGGCCGGCGGTGATCGACTTCTTCACCAGACTCGTGGGCTAGTCTCGTGGTCGGGGGGCGGACGGCGGCAGCGGCGCGGGCGCTGGTTTGGCTCGCGGCCGTGGCGTTGGGCGTGCTGGCGGCGGCGCCGGCGCGCGCGCAGCAGCCCGGGCTCGGCGACGTGATCGCGGCGATCCGGGTCGAGGGCAACCAGCGGATCGAGGACGCGACCGTCGTCTCGTACATGAAGGTGGTGGCCGGCGACCGGTTCGACCCGGCGCGGGTCAATGAGTCCCTGAAGAACCTGTTCGAGACCGGGCTGTTCGCCGACGTGGCGCTGGCGCGCGAGGGCAACACGCTGGTGGTGCGGGTGGTCGAGAACCCGATCATCAACCGCCTGGCGTTCGAGGGCAACCGGCGCATCGAGGACGACGTGCTCAGCGGCGAGGTCCAGCTCAAGCCGCGCACGGTCTACACCCAGACTCGGGTGCAGGGCGACGTCGCCCGCATTCTCGAGATCTACCGGCGCGCCGGCAGGTTCGCGGCGACCGTCGATCCGAAAGTGATTCAGCTGCCGCAGAACCGCGTCGACCTGGTGTTCGAGATCAACGAGGGGCCGCTGACCGGGGTGCAGCGGATCGTGTTCATCGGCAACCGCAACTTCGGCAACGCTACCCTGCGCGAGGTCATCCAGACCAAGCAGACCCGGTGGTGGCGGTTCTTCTCGACCACCGACAGCTACGACCCCGACCGGCTGAGCTTCGACCGCGAGCTGTTGCGGCGCTTTTACCTGAAGGAAGGCTTCGCCGACTTCCGGGTCAACAGCGCCGTCGCCGAGCTCACTCCCGACCGGTCGGCGTTCTTCGTCACCTTCACGGTCGAGGAAGGCGAGCGCTATCGGTTCGGCGACATCGACGTGGTCAACGAGCTGCCCGGGTTCGACCCGGAGACCGTGCGCGATGACGTAACCACCGATTCCGGGGACTGGTACAACGCCGACGAGGTCGAAGAGACGGTCCAGGACCTGACCGAGCGGATCGGCGCGCTGGGGTACGCGTTCGTCGACGTCGCGCCCGAGGTCAGGCGCCGGCGCGAGGACCTGGCGATCGACGTCACCTACAAGATCGCCGAGGGCGAGCGCATCTACGTGCAGCGCATCGACATCACCGGCAACGTCCGCACCCTCGACCGCATCATCCGCCGCAACATGCGGCTGGCGGAGGGCGATGCCTTCAATGCCGCCCGCATCCGCCGCTCGCGCACCCTGATCCAGGGCCTCGACTTCTTCTCGCGGGTGGACATCAACAACCGGCCGGGCGATTCGCCCGACCAGACCATCGTCACCGTCGACGTGGAAGAGCAGTCTACCGGAGAGGTGACGTTCGGCGGCGGCTTCTCCTCGACCGAAGGCCCGACCGGCTCGATCGGGGTTCGCGAACGCAACCTGCTTGGGCGCGGCCAGGACCTGTCGCTGCAGTTCCTGATCTCGGGCGTGACCCAGGACCTGGACCTCAGCTTCACCGAGCCGTACTTCCTCAATCGCGACTTCGCCGCGGGCATCGACGTGTTCCGTCGCGAGCGCGAGTTTCAGAACGCCTCGTTCGACCGCCGCGACCTGGGCTTTTCGCTGCGCGGCACCTATCCGTTGTCGGAGTACCTGTCGCAAACGGTGCGCTACACGCTGGCCCAGGAGGAGATCCTGCCCTTTTTCGGGGCATCGAACGTGGTCCAGGAGCAGGCCGGGGAGCGGCTCATATCGCGCGTCGACCAGTCCCTGCTCTATGACCGCCGCGACAACCGCATCGAACCCACCGACGGCTATTTCGGGCGCTGGTCGGTCGGCATTGCCGGGCTGGGCGGCGACAAGCATTTCCTGAAGCAGTCCGTCGACGCCGGCTACTACTACTCGTTTTGGGACGACTGGGTGGCGTCGACGCTGGCCCAGGCCGGCTACGTATTCTCGCTGCAGAGCGACGAGAAAGTGGACATCTCGAACCGTTTCTTTCTCGGCGGAAACAACTTCCGCGGCTTCGCGCCCGCCGGCGTCGGCCCGCGCGAGCTGAGCGACAATACCGCACTGGGCGGCAAGATCACCTACACCGGCACCCTCGAGGTGGCGTTCCCGATCGGGCTGCCCAACGAGCTCGGCGTCAAGGGCCGGCTGTTCACCATCGCCGGCAGCCTGTCGGAACTGGACAACGAGACGCCGACCACGATCGATACCGGCTCGTTGCGCATGTCGGTCGGGTTCGGGGTATCCTGGGCGTCGCCGTTCGGCCCGGTCCGGGTCGACCTCGCGACCGCCGTGGTGAAGGAGGACTTCGACGAGACCGAGCTAATCAGTTTCGGCTTCGGGTCGTTCTTCTGAGTCGGCAAGCAGCGCCGGTGAGGCCAGGGCACGCCGGGTTCGAAAGGGTGGGGTTCGCATGAGCCGATTGCGGCGGGCAGCGTTCGGGATTCTGGGATTTGCGCTGCTGTTCGCGGTGCAGTCCGCACGGACCGAGGGTCGGGCCCAGGATGAGGGTGTGATCGCGATCGGCGTGGTCGATTTGCAGAAGATCATGCGCGAGTCGGTGGCGGCGCAAAAGGTGAGGAGCGAGATCGAGGCGAAGCAGACCGCCTACCGGGAGCAGATCAGCGCGCGCGAGAACGAGCTGCGCACCCAGCAGCAGGAGCTCGAGCGCCAGCGCACCATACTTTCCGCCGAGGCGTTCGCCGAGCGCGAGAAGGAGTTCTACAAGAAGGTCGAGGGGCTGCAGCGCGACGTCGCCGAGCGCAACAAGCAGCTGGAGGAGTCGCTCGCCTATGCCCGCGATCAGGTGCAGGGTACGGCCTTGAGGATCATCGCCGAGATCGCCGACCAGAGGAAGCTCGGCCTGGTGCTCGACAAGTCGCAGCTGCTGCTGGTGGCGAAAGGCCTTGAATTCTCGGACCAGGCGCTGGAGCGACTCAACGCCGAACTGCCGTCGGTTTCGACCACGCCCCCGCCGAGAGAGGACTAGTCCCGGACTCCGAATGCCCGCGCGCCCGCGCCCACGCCCGACCGAGCCCGATGACCGCGCCGCGCCGCGCCGGCGAAAGGCGAGTTCCGCGTGCCGGCGTTGCCCGCGGAGGCAGTGATACGCGGCCATGGCCGACCCTCGCTTCTATCGATCGAGGGGACCGTTCGCGCTCGGCGAGCTCGCGCAGAGCATCGGGGCGACGCTGGCGCCGGGAGCGGACGCGGACCTGAAGCTCGCCGACGTCGCTGCGCTGGACGAGGCCGGTCCTGAGCATCTGAGCTTCTTCGACAACCGCAAATATCTCCAGTCGTTGCGACAGACGCGCGCGGGCGCGGTGGTGCTCGCCGAAAGCGCGCGCGGCCAGGCGCCGTCCGGCGCCGCGCTGCTCTTCTCCGCTCAGCCCTATTACGCCTTTGCGCTTGCGGCGCGCGCATTCCATCCGATCGTGGCGGTGAGCCGCGCCGGCATCTCGCCGGCCAGCCACCTCGATCCGAGCGCGCGGCTGGGCGAGGGTTGCCAAGTCGATGCCGGCGCGGTGATCGCCGCCGGCGCCTCGATCGGCAGCCGGTGCCGGATCCGGGCCAATGCGGCGATCGGCGAGAAGGTGGTGATCGGCGACGACTGCGACATCGGCGCCGGCGCCTCGCTCAGCCACTGCCTGATCGGCGACCGGGTGATCCTGCACCCCGGCGTCTGCATCGGTCAGGACGGCTTCGGCTTCGCCCGTGGCGGCGAAGGTCACCTGAAGGTACCGCAGCTTGGCCGGGTGATCGTCGAGAACGACGTCGAGATCGGCGCCAACAGCTCGATTGATCGGGGCAGCGGGCCTGATACTATCATCGGCCCGGGGTGCAAGATCGACAACTTGGTCCAGATCGCACACAACGTGCGCCTTGGCGCCGGATGCGTGATCGTGGCGCAGGTCGGAATCTCAGGCAGTACGCAGCTCGGCGACTACGCCGTCCTCGCCGGCCAGGTGGGCATCGCCGGCCATCTGAAGATCGGCAAGGAAGCGGTGCTGGCGGCGAAATCGGGTGTCCACAGCGACGTGCCCGCGGGCGCGACCTATGGCGGGATTCCGGCCCGTCCGATCCGCCAATGGCGGCGCATGGTCGCGGCGATGGCCCGGTTGGGGAGGAACGGCCGAGGGGAGGGCGGCTGAATGGCCAAGGCGGCGGCGGTCGCGGGGGCGAGCCTGATCGACGTGCGGCGGATCATGGAAATGATCCCCCACCGCTATCCGTTCCTGCTGGTCGACCGCATCGTCGAGGTGGTCGAGGGGGTCAGCGCAACCGGGGTCAAGAACGTCACCTTCAACGAGCCCCACTTCACCGGCCACTTTCCGGGCACGCCGGTCATGCCCGGGGTGCTGATCATCGAATCGATGGCCCAGACCGCGGCGCTGTTCGTGGTCCACACCCTCGGCCCCGACGCCGAGGGCAAGCTGGTCTATTTCATGACCATCGACGGCGCCCGCTTCCGCAAGCCGGTGGTGCCCGGCGACACCATGACGATCCGGGTCGAGAAGCTGCAGGCCCGGCGCAACGTCTGGAAGTTCGCCTGCAAGGTCAAGGTCGGGGATATATTGGTTGCGGAAGCGACCATAGCGGCGATGATCATGGACATGTGATGCCGATGCCCGCAGACCAGATCGAGCCCCGGATTCACCCGACCGCGATCATCGCCGCCGGCGCCGAGATCGGCGCCGGGGTGGCCGTCGGGCCCTATTCCTGCATCGGTCCGCACGTCGAGCTGGACGACGGGGTCGACGTGCATGCGCACGTGGTCATCGAAGGCCATACCCAGGTCGGCGCAGGCACCAGCATCTTTCCCTTCGCCTCGATCGGCCACCGCCCGCAGGACCTGAAGTACCGGGGCGAGCCGTCGAGCCTGGTGATCGGGCGCAACACCGTGATCCGCGAATACGTCACCATGCACCCCGGTACCGAGGGCGGCGGCATGGTGACGCGGATCGGCGATAACTGCCTGTTCATGGTCGCGGCGCATGTCGCGCATGACTGCAAGATCGGCAACGGCGTGGTCCTGGTCAACAACGCCACCCTCGGCGGCCATGTCGCGATCGACGACCACGCCATCCTCGGCGGCCTCAGCGCGGTGCACCAGTTCGTGCGCATCGGCAAGCATGCCATGGTCGGCGGCATGAGCGGGGTCGAGGGCGACGTCATCCCCTACGGCTCGGTGGTCGGCAACCGGGCGAACCTGTCGGGCTTGAACATCATCGGGCTCAAGCGCCGCGGCTTCTCGCGCGATGTCATCCACGATTTGCGCAAGGCCTACCGGCTGCTGTTCGCCGAGGAAGGCACCATGGCCGAGCGCCTGGAGGACGTGGCCGAGGAATTCGGGCGGGTCGAGCCGGTGATGGAGATCGTCGCCTTCATCCGCTCCGACAGCTCGCGCGCGATCTGCCAGCCCAAGCTCGACCGTGCCGCCTGACCCGGCGAGCCTGCCGGTGGCGCCGGCGGCGGGCCGCCTGGGGGTGCTCGCCGGCGGCGGCCGGCTGCCGCGGGTGGTGCTCGAGGCGTGCCGGCGGCAGGGGCGCGAGGTGTTCGCGGTCGCCTTCGAGGGCAGTACCGACCCCGAGACCGTCACCGACATGCCGCACCAATGGGTCAGGCTCGGCGCGGTCGGCCAGACGATCGCGCTGTTGAAGGCCAACCGGGTCGAGGAGCTGGTCATGGCCGGGCCGGTGGCACGGCCGTCCTGGGCCGGCATGCGCCCCGATCTGCGCGCGCTCAAGCTGCTGCCCAAGGTGCTCGCCGGCGGCCAGGGCGACGATTCGATCCTGTCGCTTGCCATCCGCGAGCTCGAGGCGGAAGGCTTCCGCGTGGTCGGCGCGCACGCGGTCGTGCCCGAGCTGCTCGCACCTGCGGGGCCGCTCGGCGCGCGCGTGCCCGACCGCGGCGCACGCGCCGACATCGCGCGCGGCGTCGAGGTGGCGATGGCGCTCGGCGCGGTCGATGTCGGCCAGGCGGTGGTGGTCCAGCAGGGCGTGGTGCTCGGCATCGAGGCGGTCGAGGGCACCGACGCCCTGCTCGGCCGCGCCGCCACCTTGCGCCGCGACGGGCCGGGCGGGGTGCTGGTCAAGTGCCGCAAGCCGAGCCAGGACCGCCGCGCCGACCTGCCCTCGATCGGCGCCGACACGGTGCGGCGCGCGCGCGAGGCCGGCCTGCGCGGGATCGCGGTCGAAGCGGGCGAGACGCTGGTGCTCGACCGGGCGCTCGTGATCGAGGCCGCGGACGCCGGCGGCCTGTTCGTCTACGGCTTCGAAGGCGGGCCCGGCTGAGGCCCGCCGGCGGCGACAGTCTCGGGCACAAACAGTTGACCCAGCCCTGGCCCGAGCTGCCCTACGCCGCGTGGCGGGACACGCTCGAGACGCTGCACCTGTGGACCCAGATCGTCGGCAAGTATCGCCTCGCGCACACGCCGTGGCTCAACCACTCGTGGCACGCGACGTTCTATGTTTCCGCCCGCGGCCTGTCCACGTCGACGATTCCGATGGGCGAGCGCGCGCTCGAGCTCGAGTTCGACTTCATCGACCATGCGCTGGTCGCGCGGGCCAGCGACGGTGCCCGCGCCGAGATTGGCCTGGCACCGATCTCGGTCGCCGACTTTCACGCGCGTTTCGTCGCCATGCTGCGTCAGCTCGACGCCGACACCTTCCTTCATGGCGTGCCCAACGAGATCGCTGATCCTATCCCGTTCGATCAGGATACGCGCCACGCCTCCTACGACGCGGGCGCGGCGCACCGTTTCTGGCAGTCGCTGGTGCGCATCGATCGGGTGTTCAGGCTGTTTCGCACCGGCTTTCTCGGCAAGAGCAGCCCGGTCCATTTCTTCTGGGGCAGCTTCGACCTGGCGGTGACGCGGTTTTCGGGCCGCCCTGCGCCCGAGCATCCCGGCGGCATTCCGGCGCTTCCCGACCCGATCACGCGCGAGGCCTACTCCCACGAGGTCAGCTCGGCGGGCTTCTGGCCGGGCGGCGGCGCAATCGACTTTGCCGCGTTCTACGCCTATGCCTATCCGGCTCCCGATGGCTTCGCTGCCGCCGACGTGGCGCCGGCCGAGGCGTACTTTGATGCCGCACTGGGCGAGTTCCTGTTGCCCTACGACGCCGTGCGCGGCTCGGATCGACCGGACCGCGCACTCCTGACGTTTCTACAGGCCACCTACGCCGCCGCCGCCGATCTCGGCAACTGGGATCGCGCGGCCCTCGACTGTCCCTTGGGCGAGCCGCGCGTCCCGCGCCCGTTGTCCCGCTGAGCAAAGGCGGGCACGAGCGGGGGCCCGGCACGCGGTCCCGATCGTGCGCGCGGCGAACACCCCCTTGCGCGCCGGGCGCCCGCCGCCCAGACTCGCCCGCGCCCGCAATCGAGACGGAGTGAGAGACGGACAATGGCGGAGACCGACGGCTTTCGCATGCTTCATACCATGGTCCGGGTCAAGGACCTGGACGCCTCGCTCGACTTCTACACCCGCCTGCTCGGCATGCGGCTGCTGCGCAGGCGCGACTACCCGGACGGGAAGTTCACCCTTGCCTTCGTCGGCTACGGGCCCGAGGAGAGCAGCGCCGTGCTCGAGCTGACCTACAACTGGGACCAGGAGAAGCCGTACGACCTGGGCTCGGGCTACGGCCACGTCGCGATCGGCGTGCCCGACATCTACGGCACCTGCGATCGGCTGAAAGAGGCCGGCGCCAAGGTGGTGCGCGCACCGGGGCCGATGAAGCACGGCAGCACGGTGATCGCGTTCGTCGAGGATCCCGACGGCTACAAGATCGAGCTGATCGAGCGCG
>DASWHU010000101.1:0-2698 GCA_036398035.1 Alphaproteobacteria bacterium
GCACAATGGCTTGGTCCCGCCGCCGTGCCCGCGGCGCCCGATCACGGCAGTGCGAATCCGGGGACGGCGCTGATGAAGGTTCTGGTCGCGGTCAAGCGGGTCATCGACTTCAACGTCAAAGTGAGGGTCAAGAGCGACCGCTCGGGAGTCGAGACCGCCAACGTCAAGATGTCGATGAACCCGTTCGACGAGATCGCGGTCGAGGAGGCGGTGCGCCTGAAGGAAGCGGGCAAGGCCGACGAGATCGTCGCCGTCTCGATGGGCCCCCAGCAGTGCCAGGAGACCTTGCGCACCGCCTTCGCCATGGGCGCCGACCGCGGCATCCTGGTGGTCTCCGAGGCCGAGCTTCAGCCGCTGGCGGTGGCCAAGCTGCTCAAGGCGATCTGCCAGGCCGAGACGCCCGACCTGGTGATCATGGGCAAGCAGGCGATCGACGACGATTCCAACCAGACCGGGCAGATGCTGGCGGCGCTGCTCGGCTGGGGCCAGGGCACCTTCGCCTCGGCGCTGACGCCGGGCGACGGCAAGGTCGAGGTGACGCGCGAGGTCGACGGCGGGCTCGAGACCGTTTCGCTCGCGCTGCCGGCGGTGGTGACCACGGATCTCCGGCTGAACGAGCCGCGCTACGCCTCGCTGCCCAACATCATGAAGGCAAAGAAGAAGCCGATCGACCAGAAAACGCCCGCCGACTTCGGCATCGACGTGAGCCCGCGGCTGACAACGCTCAAGGTCGAGGAGCCGGCGAAGCGCGCGGGCGGTGTCAAGGTGGCGGACGCGGCCGCGCTGGTCGCCAAGCTCCGCGATGAGGCGGGGGTGATCTGATGGCCGCGCTCGTCGTCGCCGAGCACGACAACGCCGAACTCAAGCCCGCGACCCTGAACACGGTCGCCGCCGCGGCCGAGATCGGGAGTGAGATCGACCTGCTGGTCGCCGGGCACGGCTGCGGCGCGGTGGCCGAGGCCGCCGCCGGCATCGCCGGGCTGCGCAAGGTACTGGTCGCGGATGCGCCCGCGCTCGCCTACCATCTGGCCGAGAACATGGCGCCGCTGATCGTTCGCCTGGCAACGGATTATGGCCACGTGCTGGTCCCGGCCGGCACGTTCGGCAAGAACTTCATGCCGCGGGCGGCGGCGCTGCTCGACGTCCAGCAGATCTCGGACATCGTCGCGGTCGAGGCGGCGGATACCTTCAAGCGCCCGATCTACGCCGGCAACGCCATCGCCACCGTGCGCTCGAGCGACGCGATCAAGCTGATCACGGTGCGCGCGACCGCGTTCAAGGCGGCGGCGACGGGCGCCGGGCCGGCGCCGATCGAGGCGCTCGACGGCGGCGGCGACGCCGGGCTGTCGTCGTTCGTCGGCCGCGAGCTGTCCAAGTCCGAGCGGCCGGAGCTCACCGCCGCGCGGGTGATCGTCTCCGGCGGCCGCGGCATGGGCTCGGGCGAGAACTTCAAGATGCTGGAGGCGCTCGCCGACCGCCTCGGCGCCGCGGTCGGCGCCTCGCGCGCGGCGGTCGACGCGGGCTTCGTGCCCAACGACTACCAGGTCGGCCAGACCGGCAAGATCGTCGCCCCCGACCTCTACATCGCGGTCGGCATCTCGGGCGCGATCCAGCACCTCGCCGGGATGAAGGACTCCAAGGTCATCGTCGCGATCAACAAGGACGCGGAGGCGCCGATCTTCCAGGTCGCCGATTACGGCATCGTCGGCGACCTGTTCAAGGTGGTGCCGGAGTTGACCGACGCCCTGGCCAAGACCAAGTAGCAGCGGACGGGCGCCTGCGGGGGAAACCGGGAAATCATGGTCGACAGGATAGCGGTCGTCGGCGCCGGCCAGATGGGCTCTGGCATCGCCCATGTCTGTGCCCTTGCCGGCATCGAGGTGGCCTTGATCGATGTCGCCGAGGCGCAGCTCGACAAGGCGCTCGCCACCATCGGCCGCAACTTGGACCGCCAGGTCGCGCGCGGCAAGATCGCCGAGGCCGACAAGAGGGCGGCGCTGAAGCGCATAACCACGGCCGCAAGCCTCGCCGCCGCGGCGTCCGCCGACCTCGTGATCGAGGCGGCGAGCGAGGACGAGGCGGTCAAGAAGGCGATCTTCAAGGAGCTGTGCCCGAGGCTCGAGCGCGCGGATGCGCTGATCGCGACCAACACCTCTTCGATCTCGATCACCCGCCTCGCCGCCGCCACCGACCGCCCGGGCCGGTTCATCGGCATGCACTTCATGAACCCGGTGCCGGTGATGCAGCTGGTCGAGCTGATCCGCGGCATCGCCACCGAGGAAGAGACGTTTGCCGTGGTCCGCGATCTTGCCGTCCGCCTCGGCAAGACGCCGGTCAGCGCCGAGGACTTCCCCGCCTTCATCGTCAACCGCATCCTTCTGCCGATGATCAACGAGGCGGTGTACACCTTGTATGAAGGCGTCGGCTCGGTCGAGGCGATCGACACCGCGATGAGGCTCGGCGCCAACCACCCGATGGGGCCGCTCGAGCTCGCCGACTTCATCGGCCTCGACGTGTGCCTGGCGGTGATGCAGGTGCTCCACGAGGGCCTCGCCGACACCAAGTACCGTCCCTGCCCGCTGCTGGTTAAGTATGTCGAGGCCGGCTGGATCGGGCGCAAGGCCGGGCGCGGCTTCTACGACTACTCGGGCGACAAGCCGGTGCCGACGCGCTGACACGGTCGCAAGGAGACCGTTGC
>DASWHU010000102.1:0-3634 GCA_036398035.1 Alphaproteobacteria bacterium
TTCTTGATCCGTTGCTCCCGCATCGCTTCGGCCAGCGCCAGTTTCAGCGCGATCACGGCATCAGCCGCGATCATCGCCTGGCCCGGGCCGGGGCGCGACGGGCGCGGCGCAGCCAAGCCGCGCCGAGCGTATTCCGCGAGCGCCGTGCTCAAGGCGTCGACCGCGTTGGCAAGCGCGTTTTCGCGGTCCGAGCCGAAGGTGATCGCTTCCGGAACGTCGGGAAAGGTCACCGTATAACGCCCGTCCGCTTCCTCACTCAGTCGTGCGGGATACACGAAAGTCCATGCTGCTGTTGCCATGGCACTCTTGATTGACTTGGTTCTGACGTTCGCACTTGGGCCGCTGATCTCAGTTCTCCCGCGCCGTTTGGTCCTCGCGGTTCATACAGATCACTACATTCTCTCGATGCGTTCAGAGATTTCGGCTTGTCAATCCGCCCGGCAACCGACCTGGGACTGCGCTACAGCTCGTCAGGATCGATGCCGAGCTGTCGGCGGATCGCCCGCAAGGTGCCTGGTGGCAGGTCGCCGGGGTGGTTCGGGATCGTTGTCCAGCGGTCGCCGAAGTCGAGCAGCAAGTGGCTGCCCTTTCCTCTCCGTTGCCGGACCGAAACCGGCATCCCCCGCTTTCGCCCCAGTCGCCGAATCCTGCGAACAAGCTCGCTTGCGGTCATCGCGTTCCGACATGCTTTAATGGGCATTCTTGTCCGGACAGTCAAGGACAATTCGGACACGAATGACCGGAGCCACGGAAATCCTATCCCTGCGAGTCAAAGCTTCCCGGTGGTTCTTCGATAGCCTTCACGGCTCGCAATTGGTTCGTCCGTCCCTATAATCGCGCGCCTTGCCGGGCGAGTGCCCGGCGCCAGGGCGACAAGGCGGGGAGGGACGGATGAGCGGCAGCGAAGCTCAGGGTGAGCCGGGGCCGGAAGCGGCTTACTTCGCGCACCTCGCGCGCGGCGAGTTCGCCATCCAGCACTGCGACGGCTGCGCGCGCTGGGTGTTCTACCCGCGCATCGCCTGCCCGCACTGCGGCGGGCGCGCGCTGACTTTCCAACGCCCGTCGGGGCGCGGGGTGGTCTATGCCACCAGCGTCGTCCGCCCGCGGCCCGAGCAGGGCGCGCCGTACAACGTCGCCCTGATCGACCTGGACGAGGGCCCGCGCATGATGGGGCGGATCGAAGGCGTGGCGCCGGAGGCGGTGGGCATCGGCCTCAAGGTGGTCGCCGAGGTCGATACCGGCGGCGCGACGCCGGTGGTGGTGTTCCGCGCCGCGAAGGCAGAGCGGTGAGCGCGGCCTTGCGCGGCGAGGTCGCCATCGCCGGGGCGGCCACCCACGCGCTCGGCGAGGCACCGGGGCGCTCGGAGATGGAGATCACCGCCGGCGCGGCGCTGGCGGCGCTCGACGACGCCGGCCTCAAGCCCGGCGACGTGGACGGCCTGTTCTGCACCCTGATGCGCCACAACATGGCCTCGCTCAGCCTCGGCGAGTATCTCGGCATCCGCCCGGCGCTGACCGACTCCTCGATGATCGGCGGCTCGTCGAACCTCGCCCACCTGATCCTCGCCCAGCTCGCCATCCACGCCGGCCTGTGCCGGGTGGCGCTGATCGCCTACGGCAGCAACCAGCGCAGCGCGGCCGGGCGCCTGGTGTCGACCTCGGTCCCCAATCCGTACGAGGCGCCCTACCGGCCGCGCAACCCGATCACGGCTTACGCGCTGGCCGCGTCGCGGCACATGCACCAGTACGGCACCACCCGCATCCAGCTCGCCGAGGTGGCGGTGGCGGCACGCGCCTGGGCGGCGCTCAACGACGAGGCGTTCATGCGCGCTCCGCTCAGCGTCGACGAGGTGCTGTCGGCGCATCCGGTGAGCGACCCGTTCACGGTCCGCGACTGCTGCCTGGTCACCGACGGCGGCGGCGCGGTGGTGCTGGTTGCGGCCGAGCGCGCGCGCGACTTGCGCAAGCCTCCGGTCGCGGTGCTCGGCGCGGGGCTCGCCCACTGGCACCGCGACATCTCCAACATGCCCGACCTGACGGTGACCGCGGCGACCGAGTCGGGCGCGCGCGCCTACGCCATGGCCGGCATCCAGGCCGGCGACGTCGACGTGGTCGAATTGTATGACGCCTTCACCATCAACCCGATCGTGTTTCTCGAGGACCTCGGCTTCTGTCCCAAGGGAGACGGCGGGCGGTTCGTCGCCGACGGCGCGATCGCGCCCGGCGGCCGGCTGCCGGTCAACACCAACGGCGGCGGGCTGTCGTGCTGCCATCCGGGCATGTACGGCATCTTCCCGCTGATCGAGGCGGTCCGCCAGCTGCGCGGCGAGGCCGGCGCGCGCCAGGTGCAGGGCGCCGAGATCGCGCTGGCACACGGCAACGGCGGGCTGTTCTCGAGCCAGGTCACGGTCGTGCTCGGCACCGCCGAGACGGTGTAGCGGACTGGTGCCGGCGGCCCTGGCGGGAATTTGACACGAACGCCCCGCCACCATCTTGAATCATCGGCGGGGGTGCTTATGTCAGCGTTAATCTGGCCAGATTGCGCAGCTACTGCGCGGCGCCCCTGAGCTCAGCCCCCCACTCGCTCAGGGGCGCTTTTCATTTGCCGGCCGCCTTGCTATCTAGCCAGCCGGCGCCGACAGCGGGCCCAGCAAGCGGGGACGGGCATGGCCGGAGACAAGACGCACAGGGATTACAGCCTGGTCTGGGTGACGATCGGCACGATCGCGTTCGCCGCGATCGCCATCTACATCATCCAGAGCGTGCTGCCTTGAGCCTGTCGCCGGCCTAGCTCCTGTACCGCGCGATGAAGTCCGGGTTCGGGTCGAGGCCGAGCCCGGGGCCGGTCGGCACCGCGATCTCGCCGTCCTTCGGCGTGAGCGCGCCGTCGTAGAGGTCGGCGTCGAGGTCGACGTAGAAGCGCTCGATCGACTCGATGGCCGGATAGGCGGCGAGCAGCTGCAGGGTCGCGAGCAAGCCCGGCCCGAAATAGGGCGAGTGCGGGGCGAGCGCGACGTTGCCGGTCTCGGCCAGGGCCGCGATCTTGACGAACTCGCTGATCCCTCCGACCTTGGTCACGCTCGGCTGGGCATAGTCGACCGCGCCGGCCTCGATCATCGCCCGGAACTGCCAGGCGGTGCAGGCGTTCTCACCGGCGGCAAGGCGCATGCCGCAGGCCGCGCGCAGCTCGGCCAGCGCGTCGTAGTTCTCGGGCGGCCAGATCGGCTCCTCGAGCCAGTGCAGGTCGTAGTCAAACAGCTCCTCGGCCATCGCCGCGGCCCGCATCGGGCTCCACACGCAGTTGACGTCGAGCATGATCGGCACGCGATCGCCGGCCGCCGCGCGCGCCGCGGCCACCTCGCGCGCGCTTACCTCGTGCAGCTTGACCAGGCGATAGCCCTTGCCGAGCGCCTCCGTGGTGAGCTCCGCGACGACCGCCGCATCCTGGTATTTGAGCAGGCTCGCATAGGCCGGCACGGACTCGCGGGCAAGCCCGCCGAGCAGGCGGTGGAGCGGTGCGCCGGCCGCCTTGCCGGCGATGTCCCACAACGCGATGTCGAGCCCGCTCAAGGCGAAGATGGTGACGCCGTAACGGCCGAAGATGTGCAGCCCGAGCTGCAGGTCGGCCATCAAG
>DASWHU010000103.1:0-13378 GCA_036398035.1 Alphaproteobacteria bacterium
GTGCTCAGCCGCCAGATCGCCGAGCTCGGCATCTACCCGGCGGTGGACCCGCTCGATTCGACCTCGCGCATGCTCGACCCGCGGGTGGTCGGCGAGCACCACTACAAGGTCGCGCGCCGGGTCCAGGAGATCTTGCAGCGCTACAAATCCCTGCAGGACATCATCGCCATCCTGGGCATGGACGAGCTGTCGGAGGAGGACAAGCTGACGGTGGCGCGCGCGCGCAAGATCCAGCGCTTCCTGTCGCAGCCGTTCCACGTCGCCGAGGTGTTCACCGGCACCCCGGGCACCCTCGTCAGCCTCGAGGACACCATCGCCGGCTTCGAGGCCATCTGCGCCGGCGAGGGCGACGACATGCCCGAGGCGTCGTTCTACATGGTCGGCGCGTTCGACCAGGCGCGCGACAAGGCGCGTCAAATGGCGGCCGAGGCCGCCTGAGGCGCCGGCCATGGCCGAGGCCGACGGCAAGGTCGCCTTCGAGCTGGTCTCGCCAGAGCGGCTGCTGATCTCGAAGCCGGTCGAGATGGTGGTGGTGCCGGGCGACGAGGGCGACTTCGGCGTGCTCCCCGGCCACGCACCCCTGATCTCGGAGCTGCGCAGCTGGGTGCTGGAGGTCTACGACGCCGGCCAGGTGAGCGAGCGGGTGTTCGTCGCCGGCGGCTTCGCCGAGGTCACGGCCGAGCGCTGCACCGTGCTCGCCGAGGAGGCGGTCGCGCTCGCCGAGGCGAGCGCGGCGGACGCGGAGGCGCGGCTCAAGCGCGCCGCGCAGGCGGTGGACGACGCCCGCGACGAGGATGAGCGCGCCCCCGCCGAGGCCGAGCGCGCCCGCGCCCAAGCCCTGGTCGAGGCGCTCGCCTACTACGGCGCGGGGCGCTGAGCGCGCGGCGCGCGGCCCAGCCCGCAGCGGATCGGGCGACGCGCAGCCTGCGGTCAAGCGCCGCCACGGTCTTACTTTGAAATCGGGCGGCGTTGTCTTATCCTTGCGGCAAGGAAGAGGGGACAGGGACGCAAGGGTGATTTGAGGCTCGGCTATGAAAGGTTGGACGCTGGACGACGTTCCATGGCAGCGCTTCGCGCCTGAGAAGGTCGACCCCGGTCTTCTGGCCGCGGTCAAGGCGGCGGCGCTGGTCGAGCACAACGGGCGCGACTACGAGACCTATCTGCACCACGTGTTCGCCGACGACCCCGAGTTCCGCGCCGCGGTCAGCACCTGGGCGCAGGAAGAGGTCCGCCACGGCCTCGCGCTCGCCGCGTGGGCGAAGCGCGCCGACCCCGGCTTCGACTTCGAGGCACGGTTCCGGCGCTTCCGCGACGGCTATCGCCTGCCGCTCGATGCCACCAGCTCGGTGCGCGGCTCGCGGAGCGGCGAGCTGATCGCGCGCTGCGTGGTCGAGGCGGGGACCTCGTCGTTCTACACCGCGCTCAGCACCGCCTCCGACGAGCCGGTGCTCAAGGAGATCTGCCGGCTGATCGCGGCCGACGAGTTCCGCCACTACAAGCTGTTCTACGACACCCTCGGCCGCTACCTGAAGAGCGAGCGCATCGGCCGCGCACGCCGGCTGTGGGTGGCGGTCGGACGGGTGCTCGAAAGCGAGGACGACGAGCTGTCGTTCGCCTACTACTGCGGCAACGACCTGGCCGGGCCGTACCGGCGCAAGGACTGCGCGCGCGCCTACGAGCGCCGGGTGGGCCCGGTCTACCGCCCGGGGCACCTGGCGCGCGGCGTGGCGATGGTGCTCAAGGCCGGCGGGGTGCGCCCGCAGGGCTGGGTCGGGCGCAACTTGAGCAGGCTCGCCTGGTATGCGTTTCGCTGGCGCAGCGCGACGCCGGCGGCCGCGGGGTGAGGCCGGTCAGCCGCCCGCGGGCGCGGCGCGCAGGCGCTCGAACAGGGGCCGGAACTCGGCCACCACCGCCTCGTAGACCGCGCGCTTGAACGGCACCACCAGCGCCGGCAGCCGCTCGGGCTCGACCCAGCGCCAGCGACTGAACTCGCGCTCATGGGCGCCGAGATCGATGTCCTCGTCGCCGCCGAGGAAGCGCATCGCGAACCATTTCTGCTCCTGGCCCCGGAAGCGGCCGCCCCAGGCCCGACCGGCCAGCGCCTCGGGCAGGTCGTAGCGGTGCCAGCCGCGGCCCTCGGCGAGCACCTCGACCGCCTCGATGCCGATCTCCTCGCTGAGCTCGCGCAACGCCGCCGCGCGCGGCGCCTCGCCCCGCTCGATGTCGATGCCGCCCTGCGGCATCTGCCAGGCGTCGCCCGGCTGGTCGGCGCGCTGGCCGACGAAGGCGCGCCCGTGCCGGTCGAGCAGCATGATGCCGACGCACGGCCGATAGGGCAGCGCGTCAGTCGGCGGCGCGGGCTCGCTCATCCCTCGGCGCGTCGGGCCAGCGCGGCGGTCAGCGGCGCCAGCGCCAGCGCATCGCCGTCGAGCTCGGTGAACCAGCGCTGGAGCATGTCGAAGGTGACCGGATAGGTGCGCGCGATCAGCACCACGCTGCCGGCGCGCCGCGCATAGGCCTCGGCGGCGACCAGCCGGCGCCCGATCTCGGCGCGCGACGGCTCGTCGTCGAGCACCAGGTCGGCGCTCAGGCGCATCAGGCCGACGTCGCCGGCGATGCGCTCGGCAAGGCTGCCGGCCCCGAAACGATCGAGATAAACCAGCCCGCGGCGCTTGAGCTCGTCCAGCAGCGGGTGGAGATGGGGCTCGGAGGCGGTGAACCTGTCGCCCGCCAGGTCGACCACCCCGACATAGCCGGTGAACCGGGCCAGCAGCCACTCCAGCCGGTCGAGGTTCTGGTTCGGGCCGAGCGAGGTCAAGAGCGCCCGCGGTCCCGGGTCGTCGCGGGGGAAGTTGCGCGGCTCCATCGGCACCTCGAGCAGCACCTCGTGGCCCGCCGCGCGCGCCTGGCGCGCCCAGTCGTCGAGCGCCTCGCCATAGGGCGAGAACGCGAGCGTGACCTCGCCGGGCAGCTCGAGCGCCTTGTTGGTGTCGGCCTGGCCGCGGCCGAGGCCGACCACCACGACCGCGATCCGGGCGCGCGCATCGCTCGCGTCGTAGGGGCGGGCATAGACCTGCCAGGACTGGCGGCCGTCGCCCGTCACCACCGGCACCGGCCCGTAGCGGCCATCCTCGACCGGTGCGGCCTCGGGGCTCGCGGTTGCCTCGGCAACCTCGGGCTCGGCGAGGGGGGTCACGGAGATTGGCGCATCCGGGTCAGCCGCGCCGAGCGCCGCCGGCGCGTCCGCGCGCGGCACGGCGACGTAGTAGGGCAGCGGGTCGGGCAGCGGCGGCTGGCTCGCCAGCCAGCCGAGCAGGCCGCCGATCGCGGCCACCGACACCGCCGCGAGCAGCCCCGAGGCGCGCTGCCGGCCGCGGCCCGCGCGAGCTCGCCGCGGCGCCCGTGCCGCCGCTAGGCCCATTCCCCCACGGTAACGCGCCGCGCGGCGGCGGCAATCGGTCGGGCCGCGGCCGGCATCCGCCTCACGCCTGCTTGTCGAACAGGGCGATGCCTTCGAGCAGGTCGAGCGCGCGCCGGAGCTGGTAGTCGATCAGCTCAGGCTCGCCTTCGGCTTTCTCCGCCTCGGGGCCGGGCTCCGCCTCAGGGCCAGGCTCCACCTCCGCACCCGGTTCCGGCTCGGGCTCGGGCTCGGGCGCGGGCGCGGGCGCGACATCGCTCTCCGGCAGCGCCTGCCCGCCCTTGTCGGTGTCGAGCGCTTTCGGCAGGTCGGCCTCGCGGCTCTGCTTGGCCGCCGCCACCTCCTCGATGGTGGTGCGCTCGACGACGATGTCCGGATCGATGCCGGTCGCCTGGATCGACCGCCCCGAGGGCGTGAAATAGCGCGCCGTGGTCAGCCGCATCGCGCCGTTGCCCGGTAGCGGCACGATGGTCTGGACCGAGCCCTTGCCGAACGACTTGGTGCCCAGCAGGATCGCCCGGCGGTGGTCCTGGAGCGCGCCCGCGACGATCTCGGAGGCCGAGGCCGAGCCGCCGTTGATCAGCACCACCATCGGCAGGCCGACACTCAGGTCGCCGGCCTTGGCGTTGTAGCGCTGGACGTTCTCCGGGTCGCGGCCGCGGGTGGACACGATCTCGCCCTGCTCGAGGAAGGCGTCGCTCACCGCCACCGCCTGATCGAGCAGCCCGCCGGGATTGTTGCGCAGATCCAGCACCACGCCCTTCATGTTCTCGCCGAGCTCGGCGCGCAGCGACTTGATCGCCTCCTCGAGCCCGGGCTCGGTCTGCTCGTTGAACGAGGTGATGCGCACATAGCCGATGTTGCCTTCGGCGCGCGAGCGCACCGAGCGGATCTTGATCAAGGCGCGCACCAGGGTGACGTCGAACGGCGCCTGCTCGGACTCGCGCAGCACGGTGATCGTGATCTTGGAATCGATCGGCCCGCGCATCATCTCGACCGCCTCGGCCAGGGTCATGCCGAGCACCTGCTCGCCGTCGATATGGCTGATCAGGTCGCCCGGCTGCATGCCGGCGCGAAAGGCGGGCGTGTCGTCGATCGGCGAGACCACCTTGACCAGCCCGTTCTCCATCGTCACCTCGATGCCGAGGCCGCCGAACTCGCCGCGGGTCTGGACCTGCATGTCCTTGAAGTCCCTGGGCGGCAGGTAGCTGGAGTGCGGGTCGAGATCGTGCAGCATGCCGTTGATCGCGGCCTCGATCAGCTTCTCGTCCGAAACCTCCTCGACATATTCCGCGCGCACGCGCTCGAACACGTCGCCGAACAGGTTGAGCTGGCGGTAGGTTTCCGAGCTTGCCGCCTCGACGTTCGGGACGGTCACCGCCAGCGCCAGACCGGCGAGCGCGGCCACAACAAGATTGCGTATCATCCACTGACCTTTCGACTGCCCGACATCAGCCACGGCACCGGATCGATCGGCTGGCTGTTGTGGCGTATCTCCACATACAAGATAGTAGCCTCGCCGGCGTCTTCCGCCATACGGCCGACGGGTTCTCCGGCCCGGACACGCTGTCCCACCTCGCAATGCAGGCGGGAAAAGCCGGATAGCAAAGTATGATATCCGCCTGCGTGCTCAAGGATCAATAGCTGGCCATAGCTGCGAAACGGTCCGGCGAACACCACCTCGCCTGCGCGCGGCGCCACCACTTCCGCCCCCGCCCGGGCGGCGATCCCAAGTCCCTGGCTGGGCTCGCCGGCCCCGCGCGCCTCGCCGAACCGGCGGACGATGTCGCCATGCACCGGATAGGGCAGGCTCGAGCCGGTCGGCACCTCGGGCAACGCGGCGAGCCGGCGCGCGCCTTCGGCGGGCCGCGGCGCCGGCGGATCGGGCTTGGCGACGGCGGCGGTGATCGCCGGGCTCGCCACCGGCTCGATCTCGTTCAGACGGTCCGCCTCTGCGACCTCCGCGGCGGACCGCTCCGCGGCCTCGGCGAGCGCGTGATGCTCGACCGAGCGCCGCGCCGAGATCTCGGCCCGGGCCTTGCGGATGACCTCGATCAGGTCGCGCACGTCGCGCGCCTGCGCGCCCAACGCCCCGATGTCGCGGGCGAGGTTGCGCCGGTCCGCCATCAGCGTCGCCTGCAGGCTCGACTTGCGCTCGAGCAGCTGGCGCAGCACCGCGCGCCGGTCGGCGACGTCGGTGCGCAGCTCGACCAGCGCGGCCTGGCGCGAGGTCTGCTCGGCGCGCAGCGCGCGCAATGCGGCGAGGTCCTCGGCGAGGCCGATGGTGCGCTCGCCGAACTCGGTCGCCGACTGCTCCAGCAGGCGCACGCCGTGGACCGTGTCCGACCACTTGCCGGGCCGCACCAGCAGCGCCTCGGGCGGATGGCGGGCGATCAGCACCAGCGCCCCCAAGGTCGCCGCCAGGCCGCCGCGCGTAAGCGCGAGGTCGCCTCTCGCCTCCTCGATCCGCGCCTCGAGCAGCGCCAGATCGTCCTCCTGGCGATGCAGCCGCAGCTCGAAGTCCTGGACCGCAGCGGCGGCGTCGACCAGCTGCTCGCGCAACTCGTCGATTTCGGCGGCGAGATCGCCGGCACGCCGCTCGAGTGCGCTCTGCTCGGCACGGCGCGCAGCGAGCGAGCTTTCGATCACGTCGAGGCGCGCCTGCGGGTCGCCTGAGGTCACGCCCGCGGCGCTCGCGCACACGGCGTGCGCGGCAAGCGCGGCCGCCGCCAGGATCGGGGCTGCGCGCGCGCTACTCGGCGGCACGGCCCGCGGCCGCCTGGCCGGCGCCGGCGATCAGCGACCGGCCGGTCATCGCCGCCGGCCGGGCGAGGCCGAGCAGCTCGAGCACGGTCGGCGCGATGTCGGCGAGCCGGCCGTGGTCGAGGCGCGCCCCGGCCGGGCCGCCGACCAGCACCACCGGCACCGGGTTGGTGGTATGGGCGGTGTGCGCCTGGCCCGACGCCCGATCGGACATCTGCTCGGCGTTGCCGTGGTCGGCGGTGATCAGCAGCGCGCCGCCGGCGGCGGTGACCGCCTCGACCAGCCGGCCAAGGCAGGCATCGACCGCCTCGACCGCGGCGATCGCGGCGGCGAGCTTGCCGGTGTGGCCGACCATGTCGGTGTTGGCGTAGTTGACCACGATCAGCTCGTGGCGCCCGGCCGCCACCGCCTCGACCAGCCGGTCGGTCACCTCGAACGCTGACATCTCGGGCTTGAGGTCGTAGGTCGCCACCTTGGGCGAGGGCACCAGGATGCGCTCCTCGCCGTCGAAGGTCTCCTCGCGGCCGCCGTTGAGGAAGTAGGTGACGTGGGCGTACTTCTCGGTTTCCGCCAGCCTGAGCTGGCGCAGGCCCGCCCTCGCCACCACCTCGCCCAGCGTGTCGGTGAGCGCGAGCGGCGGAAAGATGACGTCGAGGAAGCGGTCGAGGCGGGCAGAGTACGAGACCATGCCGAGCGCGGCGGCGAAGGCGACGGTGCGCGCGCGCGCAAAGCCGCCGAATTCGGGGTCGAGCAGCGCGGCCAGGATCTGGCGCACGCGGTCGGCGCGGAAGTTGGCCATCACCAGCCCGTCACGGTCGGCCATGCCGCCATAACCGGCGATCGCCACCGGCGCCACGAACTCATCGCCGATGCCCGCGGCGTAGCTCGCCTCGACCGCGGCGACGGCGCTCTGCGCATGCTCGCCGGCGGCGTCGACCAGCACCCGATAGGCGCGCCCGGTGCGCTCCCAGCGCCGGTCCCGGTCCATGGCGTAGTAGCGCCCGCCAACCGTCGCCACCGCAACCCCGCCGGCGCCGGCAAGGTCCGCGTCGAACCGCGCCAGATAGTCGCGCCCGCTCCGCGGCGGCGTGTCGCGGCCGTCGAGGAAGGCGTGGACCCGCACCGGCACGCCGGCGGCGGCAACCGTGCGCGCCAGGGCGGCGATGTGGCGCTGGTGGGAATGGACGCCGCCCGGCGACATCAGGCCGAGCAGGTGGCAGGCGCCGCCGGTGGCCTTGAGGCGGTCGATCAGGCGGGCGAGCGCCGGCGCGCGCGCCAGGCTGCCGTCGGCGAGCGCGGCGTCGATGCGCGGCAGATCCTGCATCACCACCCGGCCGGCGCCGATGTTCATGTGCCCGACCTCGGAGTTGCCCATCTGCCCCGCCGGCAGGCCGACCTCGCCGGCCGAGGCGTCGATCCGCGCGTGCGGGCAGCCGGCCCACAGCCGGTCCCAGGTCGGCGTGTCGGCGAGCTCGATCGCGTTGTCGTCGGCGGCCCGCCGGACGCCCCAGCCGTCGAGGATGCACAGCACCACGGGACGCGTACCGGCGAATGCGGTCATGGCTTGCCTGTTATGGCGCGCTGCGCCGGTGTTCGGTCCGCCCGGACTAGTGGACCGCGTGCTCGGGGAGCGGTACCGCCCACATCTTCTCCAGATTGTAGAAACTGCGCACTTCGGGCCGGAACACGTGGACGATCACGTCGCCGGCGTCGATCAGCACCCAATCGGCCTGGGCCAGGCCCTCGACGCTCAACGGCGCCGAGCCGCGCCGCTTGAGCCGCTGGACCAGGTGCTCGGCGATCGCGGCGACGTGGCGCTGCGACCGGCCGCTGGCGATGATCATGTAGTCCGAGATGTTGGTCTTCCCAGCCAGGTCGATGACGGTGACATCCTCGGCCTTGTCTTCCTCAAGCGAGTTGCAGGCGATGCGTGTCAACGCATCGACCCGCAGCGATTGGTCGGCGTCGGTTATGTCTCGCTCCTCCCTTCTGCCATGCGCCCATCGGGCCGCCCCCAGCCGCCGCTGTCGCGAATGCGGGTAGCGGATGCCGGGTGCAGCCCACCGCCGATCCAGGCCCATGCCGGCGGCGGACAGTCGACCAGACGGGCCGGATCGCGCAACCGCCTGCGATAGCGGGCAAATCGGCGCGTCGCCGGGCACAGCAGCGCGCTGTGAGAATAAGTCGGGCGGTCGAATATCGCAATGGGCAGGGCATGGAACAGGGCCGGCCAGCGGTGCCAGCGCGGCATCTGGATCAGGTTGTCGGCGCCCATCAGCCAGACCAGGCGGGCCTGCGGCAGCCGGCGCTTGAGCGCCGCGACGGTATCGACCGTGTAGCGCGTGCCGAGGATGCGCTCGATCGCGGTGACCCGGATCGCGCCGTGGCCGGCGACCGCGCGCGCGCGCGACAGGCGCGCCGCCAGCGGCGCCATGCCTGCGGTCGGCTTGAGCGGGTTCTGCGGCGAGACCAGCCACCAGACCACGTCCAGCCCGAGCAGCGCCTGCGCCCGCCGGCTCACGTGGCGGTGGCCGTCATGGGCCGGGTTGAACGAGCCGCCCAGCAGGCCGATGCGCGGCCGCCGCCGGCCGGGCGGCAGCAACGGCGCAAGCTCGCTGGCGAGCGATTTCAGGGCCGCGTCTGCCCGCTGCCGTGGACGACGTACTTGTAGCTGGTCAGCTGCTCGAGGCCGACCGGGCCGCGCGCGTGCAGCTTGCCGGTCGAGATGCCGATCTCGGCGCCCATGCCGAACTCGCCGCCGTCGGCGAACTGGGTCGAGGCGTTGTGCAGCACGATGCCGCTGTCGACCTCGTTGAGGAAGCGCTCGGCCGCGGCCACATCCGCGGTGACGATGCTGTCGGTGTGGTGCGAGCCGTGACGCTCGACATGGGCGATCGCCTCGTCGAGGTCGGCGACCGTCTTGATCGAGATGATCGCGTCCAGGTACTCGGTGTCCCAGTCCGCAGGCGTCGCCGGCTTGACTCGCGCATCGATGCGCTGCACCGCGTCGTCGCCGCGCACCTCGCAGCCGCCGTCGAGGAACCGGCGCACCAGGCGCGGCAGCACCGCGCCGGCGGCATCGCGGTGGACCAGCACGGTCTCGGCCGCGCCGCAGATGCCGGTGCGCCGCATCTTGGCGTTGAAGCTCACCTCTTCCGCCATCGCCGGGTCGGCGGCGCGGTCGATGTAGACGTGGCAGATGCCGTCCAGGTGCTTGATCACCGGCACCCGGCTGTCGGCGGCGACGCGCGCGACCAGCGACTTGCCGCCGCGCGGCACCACCACGTCGATGTAGTCGGTCATGGTCAGCATCTCGCCGACCGCGGCGCGGTCGCGGGTGGGCACCAGCTGGATCGCGGCCTCGGGCAGACCCGCCACCTTGAGCCCGTGGACGAGGCAGCGGTGGATAGCGCGCGAGGAGTGGAAGCTCTCCGAGCCGCCGCGCAGGATCACGGCATTGCCCGACTTCAGGCACAGCCCGCCGGCATCCGCGGTGACGTTGGGGCGTGATTCGTAGATGATCCCGATCACCCCCAGCGGCACCCGCACGCGCGTGATCCTGAGGCCGTTGGGCCGGGTCCACTCGCCGATCACCTGGCCGACCGGGTCGGGCAGCCCGGCGACGTCCTCGAGCCCCTCCGCCATCGCCTCGATGCGCGCCGCGTCCAGCGCCAGCCGGTCGAGGAAGGCCTCGGTCTGGTTGCTTTTGCGCGCCGCCGCCAGGTCATCGGCATTGGCCGCGAGCAGCTCGTTCGCGCCGGCGCGGACCGCGCCGGCGGCAGCATTGAGGGCGGCGTTCTTGGCCGCGGTCTCGACGCGCGCGAGCTGCGCCGCGGCGGCGCGCGCGGCGCGGCCGATGGCCAGCATCTGGGCGTGGATGTCGCCCTCCGTCGTCTGCCGTGCGAGGCTCATTTTTGCTCCCGGTCCGCCTCGCGGACCAGCACCAGGTCGTCCCTGTGGATCATCTCCTCGCGGCCACGATAGCCAAGGATCTGCTCTATTTCACGGCTTTTGTGGCCGAGGATGCGGCGGGCGTCGGCGCAGGCATAGGCGCTGAGGCCGCGGCCGAGCTCGGTTCCCGCCCGGTCGCGCACCAGCACCAGGTCGCCGCGCCGGAAGCTGCCCTCGGCGGCCAGCACGCCCGCCGGCAGCAGGCTGTTGCCCTGGCCGAGCGCGCGCGCGGCGCCGTCGTCGACCACCAGCGCGCCGGCCGGCTGCAGGGTGCCGGCGATCCAGTGCTTGCGCGCGGTGAGCGGGCTGGCATGGGCGAGGAACCAGGTGCACGGCGCGCCGGCGAGCAGGCGCTCGATCGGGTGCGCCGCCATGCCTTCCGCGATCACCATGTGGCAGCCGGCGCGGACCGCGTTGCGCGCCGCGGCGAGCTTGGTGATCATGCCGCCCGAGCCGCTGTCCGACAGGCTGGCGCCGGCCATGCGCTCGACCTCGGGCGTGATCTCGTCGATCTCATCGATCCGGCGCGCGCTCGCATCGAGGCGCGGGTCGGCAGTGTACAGCCCGTCGATGTCCGACAGCAGTATCAGTACCTCGGCGCTCGCCATCTGGGCGACGCGCGCGGCCAGGCGGTCGTTGTCGCCGAACCGGATCTCGGCGGTGGCGACGGTGTCGTTCTCGTTGATCACCGGCAGTGCGCCGAGCTTGAGCAGGGATTCGAGCGTGGCGCGGGCGTTGAGGTAGCGCCGGCGGTCCTCGGAGTCCTCGAGGGTCAGCAACAGCTGGGCGACGGTGATGCCGTGGCGGTCGAGCGCCTGCTGCCAGGCGTGGGCGAGGCGGATCTGGCCGACCGCGGCGCAGGCCTGCTTGTCCTCGAGCCTGAGCTCGCGCCGGCCGAGGCCGAGGCGGCGGCGGCCGACCGCGATCGCGCCCGAGGACACCAGCGCGACCTGCTGGCCGCGCGCGCGCATGGCGGCGACGTCGTCGGCGAGCGCCGCCAGCCAGGAGTCGCGCAGGCGCCCGTCGTCGCCCTCGGTGAGCAGCGACGAGCCGATCTTGATCACCACCCGGCGCGCCTTCGCCAGCCGCTCGGTCATGGCTGCCGGGGCTCCTCCGCTGCCGGCGCGCGCGCCGCGGCGACCAGGTCCATCAGCGCGCCGATCACCTCGGGCACGCCCTCGCCGGTCGCCGCCGACAGCGCCAGCACCCGCTCGGCCCCGGCGGCGGCGAGCGCGCGCTCGGCGGCGCGCTCGGCCGGCGCATCCAGCAGGTCGCACTTGTTGAGCCCGACCAGCGCCGGCTTGCCGGCGAGCCCGTGGCCATAGGCCCCGAGCTCGCCGCGGATGGTGCGGTAGGCCGCGGCCACGTCCTCGCCGGCGCCGTCGACCAGGTGCAGGATCGCAGCGCAGCGCTCGATGTGGCCGAGGAAGCGGTCGCCGAGGCCGCTACCGGCATGCGCGCCCTCGATCAGGCCGGGGATGTCGGCGATCACGATCTCGCGCTCGCCCACGCGCGCCACGCCGAGCTGCGGGGTCAGCGTGGTGAACGGGTAGTCGGCGATCTTGGGCCGGGCGCGGCTCGCCGCGGCGAGGAAGGTCGACTTGCCGGCATTGGGCAGCCCGACCAGGCCGACATCGGCGATCAGCTTGAGGCGGAGCCACAGCCAGCGCTCCTCGCCCGCACGCCCCGGCTCGGCCTCGCGCGGCGCCTGGTTGGTCGAGGTCTTGAAGGCGGCGTTGCCGCGCCCGCCGCGCCCGCCCTCGGCGAGCACCCGCCGCTCGCCGGGCTCGGTCATGTCGGCGATCACGGTCGCCTTGTCCTCGGCCAGGATCTCGGTGCCGACCGGCACCCGGATCACCAGCACGTCCGCGCTCGCCCCGGTGCGCTCGCTGCCCGAGCCATTGGCGCCGGGCCGGGCGCGGAAGTGCTGGCGGTAGCGGAAGTCGATCAGGGTGTTGAGGTCGTCCGCGGCGACCGCCACCACGTCGCCGCCGCGGCCGCCGTTACCGCCCGATGGCCCGCCGTAGGCGACGCGCTTCTCGCGCCGGAAGGCGACGCAGCCGTTGCCGCCGTCGCCCGCCTTCACGTAGATCTTGGCCTGGTCGAGAAACCGCATCGCCCGGACATCCGGAGTAGGCGCCGCTGCTGCGGAGGACGGGTCGGCTGCGAGGGCCGGATACGAAAAAGGGAATGGCCCGGCGCCATTCCCCGCCCGCAACGGCGCCCGGCGTGGCCGCTCAGCCGGCCGGCTCCACCGACACGAAGGTCCGCCCGAGCCGCCCGTGGCGGAACTGCACCCGGCCCGGCGACAGCGCGAACAGGGTGTGGTCGGTGCCGATGCCGACATGGTCGCCCGGGTGGAACTTGGTGCCGCGCTGGCGGACCAGGATGTTGCCGGGCACCACGATCTGGCCGCCGAACCTTTTCACCCCCAGCCTGCGGCCGGCGGAATCGCGGCCGTTGCGCGAGCTGCCTCCGGCTTTCTTGTGGGCCATCGCGGTCTACTCCTCGGTCTTTGCGGCCGGCGCGGCCGGCGCCGTGGCGAGCGTGATGTCGGCGATCCGGACCACGGTCTGCGCCTGGCGGTGGCCGCGGGTGCGGCGGTAGTTTTTGCGCCGCTTCTTCTTGAACACGATGATCTTCTCGCCCAGCGCCTGCTCGAGCACGGTGGCGGTGACGCGGGCGCCGGCGACGGTCGGCGCGCCGGCCTGCACCCCGCCCTCGCCCGCGACCAGGAGCACGTCCTCGAACGCGACCTCGCCGCCCGCCGCGCCGGCGAGCTTCTCGACCGCGATGACGTCGTTCCTGGCCACCCGGTACTGCTTGCCGCCGGTGCGGATGACTGCGTACATGGCGCGCTCCTTGGCCGCGGGACTGCTCAGTGCCGCGGGAGTCGAGGAGCCGGCACTATAGCCGCCGCGCCTCGCCTGTCAACGGCGCGGGCCGGCGCGGCGCGGCGTCCGTGGCCGGCTTGACGGCCGGCCGTCGCTTGCCCGCCGCCGGGCCTTGGGCTAGTGTCCGCCGCCGTCGCGCCCGGGCCGCCGCCGGGCCCGCGCGGAGGGGTGCCGGAGTGGTCGATCGGGGCGGTCTCGAAAACCGTTGTACCTTCGGGTACCGTGGGTTCGAATCCCACCCCCTCCGCCAGCCGGCCGCGTTACGTTTGACGTCCGCGCCGTGCGCTTTCGCGATGTCCGCGTGAAGCGGGGGGCGGTGGCTCATCTGCGGCGCGCGCGCCGGCCTTGACTC
>DASWHU010000104.1:0-8617 GCA_036398035.1 Alphaproteobacteria bacterium
CCGGCCCGGAGGATCCGACCATGAAAATGGTGCTTGCCTTGCTCGCCCTGGTGCTCGCGTTGCCGGCACTCGCGGCGCAGCCTGAGGAGCTGGTGCCCGATGAAACGGGCGAGGTGCGCGTGCCGCTGGCGGCGTACACGGCGATGCTCAACCAGCTCACCGCCCAGCCGCGCCCCGCGCCCGCCGCCTACGCCATCGGCCAGGCCGAGATTTCGGTCGCGGTGAGCGAGCGCGACGGCCGGGTCACGGCGACGGTCGATGCGACCTTCCAGATCGAGACCTTCGAGCCCGAGTGGACGCTGGTCCAGGTGCTGCCGCCCGGCGCGGCGTTGCGCGCCGCGAGCGTCAACGGCGCGCCGGTGCGCCTGGTCGAGGGGCCGGACGGCCTCGGCTGGAGCACCGACCGCGCCGGCACGGTGACCATGCGGCTCGCCTACGGCGTCGATGCGACCCGCCACGACAGCGGCTACGCGCTGCCCTTGCCGATGCCGCGCGCCGCGGCCGCCAACTTCACCCTGACCTATCCGGGGACCGGCATCGATCTGGCGGTGATCCCGTCGGCCGACATGACGGTGGAGGAACTTGACGGCGCGACCCGCCTCACCGCGGCGGTGCCGGCGACATCGTCGGTGCTGGTCACCTGGCGGGCGCCCGACCAGCGCCCGTTCGCGATCAGCCGCGCCCACTACCAGGGCGAGCTCAGCGACGAGGCGCTGCATTGGACCGCGGAGCTCGAGGTCGAGGCCTTCACCGGCGAGCGCATCACCTTGCCGGTGATGCCGAACAGCGTCACCTTGAGCGAGGTCCGCGTCGACGGCCAGCCCACGACCGTGCTCGATGAGGACGGCAGCTTCGCGGTGCGCCTGCAAGGGCGCGGCATGCACCGGATCGCCGTCGCCTTCCAGGCGCCGCTCGCCGGCGCGGACGGTGCCCCGCAGGCACGCCTGGCGATTCCGCGCATCCCCGTCTCCAGGTTCGACCTGACCCTGCCGGGGCGCAAGCAGGTGACGGTCGTGCCCGCCGCCGCGGTGATGACGACCGAGCTCGACGAGGCGACCAAGGCGACCGCCTACATCCCGATGGGCGACAGCGTGCTGTTCACCTGGACCGAGGCGATCCCCGAGGAGCTGCGCGTCGAGCTGAGGGCGAACGCGAGCCTCTATCATCGGCTCCACGCCGACGAGGGCGTGCTGCACGGCCTGGCGACGATCGTCTACGAGATCACCCACGGCGAGGCCGGCGTGCTCGAGCTCGACATCCCGGGCGACGCGCAGGTCAACCGCATCGACGCGCCGGCGGGGGGCGTGTCGGACTGGGCGGTGGTCGAGTCGGACGTCCCGGGGCTGAAGGCGATCACCGTCTTCCTCGACCGCCCGGTCACCGGCGAGTACGTCCTCGAGGTGTCGTATGAGCGCCTGCTCGGCGCGCGGCCCGATGCCGAGGCGCCGATCGCGGTGCCGCTGCTGAGTGCGCGCAACGTCCAGCGCCAGCGCGGCATGGTGGCGCTGCTGTCGGGACCCGAGCTCACGCTCGAGCCGGTGACCGAGGCGAGCCTGTCCAAGGTCGGCGAGAACCAGCTGCCCGCCTTCATCCGCGACCAGATCACCATGACCGTCGCCCACACCTACAAGTACACCGAGGCGCGGCCCGAGCTCACGGTTGCGGCGGTCGCGCCGGAGCGCAAGCAGGGCGTGTTCGACGCCCAGGTCGACACCCTGATCTCGCTCGGCGACGTGACCATGAGAGGCTCGGCGACGGTCGAGATCGACGTCAAGTCCGGCACCATCCAGGAGCTCGCCCTCAGGGTCCCGGCGCAGGTCAACGTGCTCGGCGTATCCGGCCCGTCGCTCCGCACCCATCAGGTGCGCGCGGCCGACGGCGCGCAGGCAATCGATCTCGCGTTCACGCGCGAGATGGAGGGGCAGTTCCGCATCGAGGTCAACTACGAGCGGATCATGGACGGCGACGCGCCCGAGTCGGGCGTCGCCACGGTCTCGGTCGACGGCGCCGAGGTCGAGCACGGCCGTATCGCGATCGAGGCGCTGACCGCGGTCGAGGTCCAGGCGGCCACCGTCGACCAGCTCACCGGCCTCGACATCAACGAGCTGCCGCAGCAGCTGGTGCTCAAGACCACCAACCCGATCCTACTCGCCTACCGCTACGTGCGCGCGGGCGTACCGGTGCGGCTCGGGCTCAAGATCACCCGCCACCGCGAGATCGACGTCCAGGTCGCGGTCATCGAGACCGCCGAGTACGGCTCGCTGTTCACCGGCGACGGCCTGGCGGTGACCAGCGCGCGGCTGACCGTGCGCAACAGCCGCAAGCAGTTCCTGCGCCTCGCCCTGCCGGCGGGCTCGGAGGTGTGGTCGGTGTTCGTCGACGGCAAGCCGGAGAAGCCGGCCTATGCCGGCAACGGCGCCGCCGGCGCCAACGAATCCGTGCTAATCAAGATGATCAATTCCGCGGAAGGCTTCCCGGTCGATATCGTCTACGCCACGCCGGTGGCGAGCATCGACCACTTCGGTGCGCTCGCAAGCCGCCTGCCGCGCCCCGACATGGTGGTCACCCGCACCCGCTGGGACGTGTTCCTGCCGGTGGGACCGAGCTACTTCACGCCCGACAGCACCATGGACATCACCGTGGAGGGCGTCCCCGCCAATCCGCGCGCGACCCCGGTCAACGCGGTGGCGCTCGCCTCGGACGCGCTGCGCGCCCAGATGGGCCAGCCCTTGCGCATCGTCGTGCCGACGCAGGGCATCCGGTTCGCGTTCGAGAAGCTCTACGCCGACCAGTCCTCCGACGAAGCCGAGTTCACGATCCGCTACGTCTCGGAGGACGCCAATAGCGTCGGCCTGGCGTTGAGCGCCGCCGGTGCGGTGCTGCTGTGGATCGGGGTGGTCGCGATCGGCGGCCGCCGGCTCAGGCTGAACCGGGCCGCGACCATCGCCTGCGTGGCCTCGGGCGCGGCGCTGGTGGCACTGTCGATCGGCTATCTGGGCGCGGACCCGCTGCTCGCATCCGGCGTCGCGCTGCTGATCGCGGTCGCGCTCGCGGCGTGGTGGGGAGTCGAGCGCTGGCGCACGCGCGCCGCATAGCCGATGCGCGGAGCTTCCGGGGCCGCCCCCTGTCATTGCCGCCGCCGCCTGTCGTATGATCGACGGCGAAGGGTCGCAAGAAGGCCCGCAGGGAGGAATCGTTTAATGACCAGACTGCTCGGCACCGCCGTCGCCGGCATCGCCCTGCTGCTCGTGGGCGCGGCGGCGGGCGCGCAGGACTACGAGCTCACGCTGGCGATGCTGCCGGCGCCCGGCACCACCTATTTCGCCATGACGTCGACCGTTCCCGAGCGGATCGCCAAGGCGACCGACGGGCGGGTCAAGGTGACCTTGAACGATTCGCTGGTCGGCGGCCCGCAGATCGCCGCCGCGGTGCGCGACGGCCGCGTGCCGATGTCGGCCGCCATTCACACCTACCTCGCCGCCGAGGAGCCGCGCATGGGCCTGTTCAACCTGCCGGGCCTGATCGACGACATGGCGGAATACAAGTTCGTGTGCGACGCCTTCTGGTGCGACGACCTCGCCAAGTTGTGGCGCGAGAAGTGGAACGCGGTGGTGCTCGCCTCGGGCGCGTGGTGCACCCAGCAGCTGTTCTCGAAGGAGCCGATCCACTCGGTCGAGGACTTCAAGAACAAGCGGCTGCGCGTCCACAACCCGCAGACCGCCGAGCTGATGGACGCGCTCGGCGCCAAGCCGACGCCGCTGCCGTTGTCCGAGGTGATGCCGGCGCTCGAGCGCGGCGTCATCGACGGCCTGTTCACCTCCACCTGCTACGGCTGGCGGCAGGAGTACTGGCGGCTGGCCAAGAACGTCCAGAACTGGATGCTCGGCCCGATCACCGGCTGGGCGATCATCGTCAACGCCGACAGCTGGGCCGAGATTCCCGCCGACCTGCAAGACAAGATTCGCGCGACCATGAAGGAGCTCGAGCACGACGCCTTCTACGGTTACTACGACTTCGTGCGCACGGCGATGGCCGACATGGAATCCAAGGGCGTCGCCTTCTGGGTCGCGCCGCGCGCCGAGCACGACCGCATCTTCGATCCGCAATATACCGCGCCGGTGTTCGCGGCGTGGGTGGCGCGGGCGAAGGAGGTCGGCTTCGACGGCGAGGCGTACCTGAAGCGCGTGCGCGAGGTGCTGGGCAAGGACCTCGACCGTTAGGCTCGGTCAGGTCGCGGTCCAGCCTGAATCGACCGGCAGCGCCGCGGCGGTGATGTCGCGCCCCGCCGGGCCGCACAGGAAGCAGACCAGCGCGGCGACGTTCTCCGGTGCGATGAAGCGCCCCGTAGGCTGGCGCGAGGCAAGGAAGCGGGCGATCGCCTCGTCCTGCGTCACGCCGTCCGCCGCGGCGGTCTCGGCGATGCGTGCCTCGATCGCGGGCGTCAGCATCGCGCCCGGGCAGATCGCGTTGCAGGTGATGTCGTGGCCGACCACGTCCAACGCCACCGCGCGGGTCAATCCGATCAGCGCGGTCTTGGTGGTCACGTAGTCGACCCGGTGCCTGACCGCGATCAGGCCGTAGACCGAGGCGATGTTGACGATCCGCCCCCAGTTGCGCGCGCGCATCGCCGGCACGGCGAGGCGGATGGTGTGGAACGCGGCCGACAGGTTGACTGCGATCGCCTCGTCCCAGCGCGCGACCGGGAACTCGTCGACGGGCGCGAAATGGCGCACGACCGCGTTGTTGACCAGGACGTCGACCGCGCCGAAGGCATCGGCGGCGCACGCCATCAGGTCCTCGATCTCGCCGGGCTTGGAGAGATCGGCGCCGTGGTGGAGCGCCTTTACGCCGTGATCGGCCTCGAGCGCGCGACGCTGCGCCTCGATGTCGTCGCGCTCGCCGAAGCCGTTCAGCACGATGTCGCAGCCCGCGCCCGCCAGGCTTTCCGCGATCGCGCGGCCGAGGCCCGCGGTCGATCCCGTGACCAGCGCGCACCGCCCGTTCAGCATCGGGATGCTCCTCTAACCATGATCATGTTCGCTGGCTAACGATTAGTGCATCAGGAGCGGATCGACAGGTCGGTGAGGACGCGCGCGCTGTCGAGCAACTCGGCGGCGAGCGCCGTCTCGACCAGCCGTCGGCGCCGGTCGGGCGTGAGCACATCGGCCACGTTGTCGTCGAACTTGGCGATGATCTCGCCCTCCGTCATCGGGTTCTCGGCCGAGCCGTGGTTGTGCTCCTCGACCTCTTCGAAGATGGTGCCGTCGGCCATGACGATGCGCACTTGGCCCTTGAACCGCTCGGGGCCCGGGAAGTCGGGGTCGACCTCGATTCTCACGGCGTCGGCAAGGCGCAGGATTTCCGGGTCCGCGAGCGCGTCCCGCGCATAGGCGTCCCTGGCGAGGCGGCCGCGCGCCAGCGCCTCGGCGAGCGTGTAGGGCAGGCTCACCCGGGCGTGGGAATCGCTCCGCGGCCGGCGCTTCTCCGCCGCCGGCTCGCACACGATCCCGACGATGTAGCTCGCCACCGGCACCACGATCTCGCGCACCTTGGCGGCATCGATCGCGTGCGCACGCCGCAACCTCAGCAGCGCGTCGATATAAGGGTGGATG
Source organism: Alphaproteobacteria bacterium (assembly GCA_036398035.1). GTDB lineage: Bacteria > Pseudomonadota > Alphaproteobacteria > UBA7887 > UBA7887 > DASWHU01. The sequence continues at coordinate 5,613 of DASWHU010000104.1, forward strand.
ACGTGCGCCGCGGGGTAGGGCTTGAACGACGCCTTGCGGCTCTCCCACAGCGTGCCGAGGCCGCCGGTGATGCGGGCGAAGTCGCACGCGACAGCCTCGTCCTGAAGGTGCGAGGCGAACAGCCCGAAGCGGCCCTCGAACACCGCCTCGGGGCCGGTGGTGCCGGCCTGGGCGAGATGGGCCGCGACCAGCCCGCCATGCGCCGCCCAGCCGGGATGGAGATACTTCGACTGGGTGCCGTCGACCCAGCACTGAAGGATGCCGGCGGCGAAGCTGCCGGCGATGCCGGCGGCGTTGGCCATCTGTGCCGCGCTCAGGCCGAGCACGCGCCCGGCCAGATAGGTCGCGCCGAAGGCGGCGAACAGCCCGGTCGGGTGGAAGCCGCGGCGGTGGAACTGGCCCGGCGCGACGCTGCCCACCCGGCACGAGATCTCGTTGCCGACCGCGACCGCGGCGATCAGCTCGCGCCCGCTCACCGGCCGCGCCTCGGCGAGGGCGAGGGCGGCGGCGACCGAGGGGGCGCTGATATGGACGATCGACTCGTTGTGGGTGTCGTCGAACTCGAGCGCCTGTGCGAGCGCGCCGTTGGCGAGCGCGGCGGTGGCCGTGCCGACCGCATCGCCCGACCCGAGAATGCGCGCCGGCCCGCCCGCATCGAGCGCGCACGCCCCGGCGCGCACCGACTCGCCGAAGTCCGTGCCGAGCCCGGCGAGCGCGAGGCCGATCACGTCGAGCAGCCTGAGCTTGGTGGTCTCGACCACGTCCGCCGGCAGGTCGGCGAAGGCCAACTCGCCGGCCCACGCCGCCAGCGCGCCGGCGGGGCTCGCCATGGCGCGGGCCTCCGGCCCTAGCGCTGCGGCCAGGCCGGCGTGGCGACCGCCGACTCGGGCGGGTAGACCGTGACCGGCTCGCCGCCCTGCCATTGCACCACCAAGAGCCCGGCGCCGATCCGCCGCCCCTTCTCGTCCCACGCCACCCGGTGGCCCGGGAAGTAGGCGGCCGGGCCGTCGGTCAGGTCCATCTCGCGGATCGCCCTGGCCACCGCGCGCCGGTCGGCGATGCCCGCGCTCTCGAGCGCCTGCTTGACGATCCAGATGTGGCCGTAGGTCGACAGCGGGTTCTGGATCATCCACGGCTCGCCCGACTTCGCCTTGAACGCCTCGATCAGCTGCTCCTGGCCCTTGGCGCCCCAGTTGGCGACGATCGACATCACGCCCTCGAGCAGGTCGACGTTCATGGTGTTGAGCAGGTCGGGATCGGCGATCGCGGTGCCGTTGGAGATGGTCGGCAGGTGGCCGCGGCCGAGGCCGAACTCGGCCATCTTCTCGAGCAGCAGCTTGGCGTCCGAGATCACGGTCGGCAGCAGCAGCAGCAGATCCGGGCGCGCCGCGCGCAGGCGCTGGATCAGGGGCGTCGCGTCGGCGAGCGGCGGGGTGTAGGTCTCGTCGACCACCAGCTCGAGGCCGAGAGACTCGAGCCCGCCCGCCTGCATCGGCTTGACGAAGGCCAGCGAGGCGGCGGTGTTGTCCTTGATGATCGCGACCGTCTTGGGCCGCGTGCCGGACGCGTCCTCGGCGAGCTTGACCAACACCGGCAGCGCCTGCGCGGCCTGGGTGGCGCCGGTCGCCGAGGACTGGAACACGAAAGCATAGCCGCGCTCGGTGATCTGGTCCGAGTAGGACAAGGTGATCACCGGCAGGGCGGCGCGCTCGGTGACCTCGGTCACCGCGAGCGTGAACGAGCTCAGGAACGAGCCGCACGCCGCGACCAGGTCCGGGGCCTCGGCGACCATGCGCTGGGCGGCGTTCTTGGCCCGCTCGACGCTGTCGCCGGCATCGAACACCACCAGCTCGAGCCTGGCGCCGTCGAGCGCGGCGATGCCGCCTGCCGCATTGATGTGCTCGACCGCGAGCTCGGCGCCCTCGCGCATCACCTGGCCCTGGCGCGCCCACGGTCCCGACAGCGGCACCAAGAGGCCGACCTGCACCGTCCCCGCCGCCGCCGCCCCGGTCGTGCCCGCGGCGAGCGCGAGTGCCGCCGCCGCCGCCAGGATGCCTGCGCCGCGCAACGCATCGTGCCACCTTGACGCCATGATCTCCTCCCCTCGATTCGGATTTCCGGCAGACTCGTAACAGATGCCGCCGTGCCGTCACATACCCAGGTAGGCGCGGCGGATGCGGTCGTCGCTCTCGAGCTCGGCGCGCGCGCCCGACAGCACGATCCGCCCGGCCTCGAGCACATAGCCGCGGTCGGCGAAATGGAGCGCCTCGGCGACCCGCTGCTCGACCAGCAGCACGGTGACGCCGGCGCCGCGGTGGATGTCGACGATGCGTTCGAAGATCTCGTCGGCGACCACCGGCGCGAGACCCATCGACGGCTCGTCGAGCATCAGCAGCGCCGGCGCCGAGGCAAGCCCGCGCCCGATCGCGAGCATCTGCTGCTGGCCGCCCGACAGCGTGCCGGCAAGCTGGCGGCGGCGCTCGGCAAGGATCGGGAACCAGTCGAAGATCTGCGCCAGCGTGCTCGGCCACTCGGCGCGCCGGCGCGCGGTGTAGGCGCCCATCTCGAGGTTCTCGATCACCGTGAGCGAGGGGAACACCTGGCGCCCCTCGGGCACGTGGGCGATGGCGAGGTGGGCGCGGCGCGCCGGCGCCACCGCCAGCAGGTCCGCGCCCTGGAAGCGGATCGCGCCGGAACTCGGGCGCAGGATGCCCGAGATGGTCTTGAACAGGGTGGTCTTGCCGGCGCCGTTGGGGCCGACGATGGCGACGAACTCGCCGCGCCCGACCTCGAGCGACACCTCGTCCAGCACCGCGCGGCCGCCATAGCCCGCCGACAGGCGCTCGATCTCAAGCATGCGTGATCCACTTCTTGCCGAGATAGGCCTCGATCACGCGCGCGTCGCTGGTGATTGCGGCGGGCGCGCCCTCGGCGAGCACCGCGCCGTGGTCGAGCACCACGAAGCGGTCGACCAGGCGCACCATGGCGCCCATGGTGTGCTCGAT
>DASWHU010000105.1:0-4256 GCA_036398035.1 Alphaproteobacteria bacterium
AAGGGCTATCATGGGCCCGTCGACATCATTCCCTGTCGCGACTCGGTATTGACCGAAAGGGCGAAGGCGATCGGCTCGTTCGCGCATACCATTCTGGAAGAGGGGGCAGTCGTCTATGAGCGGGCGTGAAGCCGGTTCGGACGCTGTTCAGTGGGAAGAGGCGCGGCGCTGGTTTGCCCAGGCCGACGACGATATTCGCGTCGCATGGGCGTGCCTTGCGGCGGCACCGCCAATTGTCGGGGCGGCGGCTTTGCACTGTCAGCAGGCAGCCGAAAAGACGCTTAAAGGGCTGCTCATCGCCGCTAGGCAAAAGACCGGGAAGACTCACAATCTCGGCGAATTGACGACCGCCGTGGCGGCCCAATATGCGCCTTTTCGCGATGACCTCGACTGGCTTCGCGAGCTGACCGAGTGGTACCTCGGGATGCGTTATCCCGACATCGAGATTGAGCGACCGCCCGCCGCCGCGGCGGTGAGCACCGCGCTTGAAAGTGTCAGCCGACTCCTCGAGCGCGCACGCTCGCTCGATCCGACGAGGACGGCCACGCCGAAGTAACGTCGACCGTGACCGCCCGCGGGCGGCCTATCCGCCGCCGATCTTGGGCAGGATGAACACCTCGCTGTCGGCGGCCACCGGCTCGAGATAGGGGTCCTGGAAGATCTCGCCGTCGATCGCGATCGCCATGCCCTGCTCGATCGCGGCGCCGAGGCCGGGGTGGCGGGCCTCGAGCGCGCGCACGATCGCGCGCACGGTGGCGCCCGCCACCTCGATCTCGGTCTCGCCGCCGGCGAACTGCTGGCCGACGCTGGCCGGCAGCACCACCTTGGCCATCGCCTCAGTGCCCGTTGCGGAGCGCGGCCAGCACCTTGGGCGGCGACATCGGCAGGTCGTGGAGCCGGACCCCGGTCGCGGCCTCGATGGCGTTCGCCACCGCCGCCATCGGCGGGATGATCGGCACCTCGCCGACGCCGCGCACGCCGAACGGGTGGTTGGGGTTCGGCACCTCGACCAGCACGGTGTCGATCATCGGCAGGTCCGAGGCCACCGGCACGCGGTAATCGAGGAAGCCCGGGTTCTGCATCCGGCCGTCCTCGCCGTAGATGTACTCCTCGTTCAGCGCCCAGCCGATGCCCTGCGCGGCGCCGCCCTGGAGCTGGCCCTCGACATAGCCGGGATGGATGGCGCGGCCGACGTCCTGGATCGCGGTGTAGCGCAGGATGGTGACCCGCCCGGTCTCGCGGTCGACCTCGACGTCGCAGATATGGGTGCCGAAGCCGGGCCCGGCGCCTTTCACGTTCTCGGTCGCCTGGCCGACGATCGGGCCGCCGGTGCGCGCCGACTTGGCCGCGATCTCAGCCAGCGACAAGGGCTTGAACTTGCCGGCGTTGGGCCCCGCGGGGTGCGCGGCGCCGTCGGCCCACTCGACCGCGTCCGGGTCGATCTCCCAGGTCTTCGCCGCCCGCGCCTTGAGCTCGGCCACCACCTTGCGCGTCGCGTCCACGGCGACCTTGCCGCTGGCGAAGGTCACCCGGCTGCCGCCGGTAAGGAAGTTGAAGCCGACCGAGGCGGTGTCGGCGACCACCGGGCGCACCTTGGTCACGTCGACGCCGAGCACCTCGGCGACCATGTTCGCCATCGCCGCGCGCGAGCCGCCGATATCGGGGTTGCCCTCGACCACGGTGACGGTGCCGTCCTCGTTGACGTTGACCGTCGCGGCCGACTCGCCGCCGATGTTGAACCAGAAGCCCGAGGCGACGCCGCGCCCCTGGTTGGGCCCGAGCGGCGCCGCGTAATGCGGGTGGCTGCGCGCGGCCTCCAAGGTCTCGATGAATCCGATCGGGCCGAACTTCGGGCCGTAGGCCGCCTTGGTGCCTTCGTGCGCGCCGTTCTTCTGGCGCAGGTCGAGCGGGTCCATGCCGAGCTTCTTGGCCAGCTCGTCGAGCGCGCTCTCGACCCCGAATGCCGAGATCGGCGCGCCCGGCGCGCGATAGGCCGCGACCTTGGGCCGGTTGACGACCACGTCGTAGCCGACCACGCGCACGTTCTCCAGGTCGTAGGGCGCGAACGCGGTCATGCAGCCGGGGCCGATCGGCGAGCCCGGGAACGCGCCGGCCTGGTACATCAGGGTCGCCTCGGCGGCGGTGATCCTGCCGTCCCTGGTGGCGCCGATCTTGATCTTGCCGGCGGCGCCCGAGGTCGGGCCCGAGGCCAGGAACACCTCCTCGCGGCTCATCATCATCTTCACCGGCCGGCCCGACCTGCGCGCCAGCAGCACCGCCAGCGGCTCGAGGTAGACCACGGTCTTGCCGCCGAAGCCGCCGCCGATCTCGGCCGGGGTGACCCGGATGTCGGCGACATCCATGCCGAGCAGGCGGGCGACGTAGGAGCGGACCATGAACTGGCCCTGGCTCGAGCACCAGACCTGCACCTGGCCGTCCTCGGAGGCGTCGGCGACCACCGCGTGCGGCTCGATGTAGCCCTGGTGGACCGGCTTGGTGGTGAAGTCGAGCTCGACCACCACCTCGGCCTTCTTGAACCCGGCCGCGACGTCGCCGAGCGCGAACTCGACCCGCTTGGCGACGTTCGAGGGCTGGTCGGGCTTGGGCGAGACGCCGTCGGTGTAGAGGTCGTCGTGCAACAGCGGCGCATCCTTGGCCATCGCCGCGACCGGGTCGATGACGTGCGCCAGCACCTCATATTTCACCTCGATCAGGGACAGCGCCTCGCGCGCGATCGCGGACGTGGTCGCGGCGACGGCGGCAAGCGCGTGGCCCTGGTAGAGCACCTTGTCGCGCGCCATCACGTTGCGCGCCATGTCGTAGAAGTTGACCTGCGCCTCGCCCGCGGCCTCCCATTTCGGCGCCGGCGGCGGCGGCAGGTCGGCGCCGGTGATCACCGCCTTGACGCCGGGCAGCGCCTTCGCCTTGGCGGTGTCGATCGAGATGATCCGGGCATGGGCGTGCGGGCTGCGCAGCACCTTGCCCCACAGCATGCCGGGCAGGCGCAGGTCGGCGCCGAACTTGGCCCGGCCGGTCACCTTGTCGGGCCCGTCGGGGCGGATGGTGCGCTTGCCGACCCACTTGTAGCCGTTGCTCACGTCATTCATGGCTCATGCCCCTCTCATCTCGGCGGCCGTATCCATCACGGCGCGGACGATCTTGTCGTAGCCGGTGCACCGGCACAGGTTGCCGGCCAACCAGTAGCGGACCTCGGTCTCGGTCGGATCGGGGTTGCGGTCGAGCAGCGCCTTGGCCGCGATCAGGAACCCCGGCGTGCAGAAGCCGCACTGCAGCGCCGCCTCCTCGAGGAACTTCTGCTGCAGCGGATGCAGATGTTCGCCCCGGGCCATGCCCTCGATGGTCTCGACCGTGCGGCCCTCGGCCTCGACGCCGAGCACCAGGCAAGCGCACACCAGGCGGCCGTCGAAAATGACGCTGCACGCGCCGCAGTCGCCGGAGGCGCAGCCCTCCTTGCTGCCGGTCAGGCCGAGCTCGTCGCGGAGTGCGTCGAGCAAGGTCTGCTCTGTGTCGCACAGGAACTCGCAGTCATCGCCGTTGACGGTGGTGGTGACATGGTGTCTGGCCATCAGTGGCTCCTTGCGCGTTCGAGAGCGATCTTGGCGGCGCGGCGCGCCAGCACGCCGGCCACCGTGGTGCGGTATTCGACCGTGCCGCGCTTGTCGTCGATCGGCCGGCATGCCGCGCGCGCGGCGGCGTCGAGCGCGGCGAGCGCATTATCGCCGAGGCGGGTGCCGATCAGCGCCCGCGCGGCCTCGGGCACCAGGACCACGGTCGGCGCCACCGCGCCGAGGGCGACCCGGGCGTCGGTGCAGGTGCCGCCCTCGTCGATGGTCAGGCTGACCCCGGCCCCGACCACGGCGATGTCCATCTCGGTGCGCGGGATGAGGCGCAGATAGGCGTCGCTCGAGCGCGGCGGCCGCCTGGGCAGACGGATGTCGACCACGAACTCGCCGCGCCCGAGCGAGGTGTGCCCGGGCCCGGTCCCGACCTCCCCGACCGCAACCTCGCGCCGCCCGTTCGGCCCGGCGATGGTGCAGCGCGCCGCGGCGGCGACCATGGCGGGCACGCTGTCGGCGGCCGGCGAGGCGTTGCACAGGTTGCCGCCGAGCGAGGCACGACCCTGGATCTGGGTCGAGCCGATCAGCTCGTGCGCCTCGACCACGCCCGGCCAGGCCGCGCGCACGTCCTCGCGCTCGCCGAGCACGGCGCCGCTCACCGCCGCGCCGATGCGGAAG
>DASWHU010000106.1:0-2240 GCA_036398035.1 Alphaproteobacteria bacterium
GGCCGGGCTGCGACCTCGCGCCCGTCGAGGCTGAAGGTGATCGCGTCCGCGCCGTTGCCGCTCATGCCGGCAGCTCCGCACGGAAATGGCGCAACGCGGACCTGAGCGGGTTCGGCGCCGCCTGGCCGAGGCCGCAGATCGAGGCGTCGGCCATCACCCGGCACAGCTCCTCGAGCAAGGGTGCGTCCCAGGCCTCGCGCGCCAGCAGCTTCGCCGCCTTCTCGGTGCCGAGCCGGCACGGCGTGCACTGGCCGCAGCTCTCGTCCTCGAAGAAGCGCATCAGGTTGAGCACCGCGGCGGCGATCGAATCGGCCTCGCCGAGCACGATCACCGCGCCCGAGCCGACGAAGCAGCCATGGGCGTCGAGCGTGCCGAAGTCGAGCGGCAGGTCGGCCAAGGACGCGGGCAGGATGCCGCCCGAGGCGCCGCCCGGCAGATACGCCTTGAAGGCGTGGCCGGGGGCGATGCCGCCGCAATGCTCGTCGATCAGGTCGCGCGCGGTGATGCCGGCAGGCGCCCGCTTGACCCCCGCCTCGCGCACCCGCCCGGACACCGAGAACAGGCGCAGTCCCTTGGCGCCGTTGAGCCCTTCGCCGGCGAACCAGTCGGGGCCGCGGTCGAGGATCTCAGGCAGCCAGTACAGGGTCTCGACGTTCTGGATCAGGGTCGGGCGGGCGAACAGGCCGACCTCGGACGGGAACGGCGGCTTGTGGCGCGGCAGTCCGCGGCGGCCCTCGATGCTTTCCAGCATCGCCGACTCCTCGCCGCAGATATAGGCGCCGGCGCCGCGGCGGAGCTCGATGCGCAGGCCGCGGTCGAGGCCGGCGGCGGCGACCTCGGCGAGCGCCGCCTCGAGCAGCGCGCGCAGCCCCGGATACTCGTCGCGCAGATAGATGTAGGCCGCCTCCGCGCCGACCGCCCAGGCCGCCACCAGCATGCCCTCGAGCACGCGGTGCGGGGCGGTTTCCAGGCAATAGCGGTCCTTGAAGGTGCCCGGCTCGCCCTCGTCGGCGTTGACCGCGAGCAGCCGCGGCGCCGGCTGGGCCCTGACCGCGCGCCACTTGCGCCCGACCGGAAAGCCGGCGCCGCCGAGCCCGCAGAGCGCGCTCGCCTCCACCGCCTCGATCAGCGCCTCCGCTGACAGCCGGCCGGCGAGGCACGCCTCGAGCAGTTGGTAGCCGCCGTCGGCGCGGTAGGACGCGAGATCCGGGGCGGCCGGCATGGGCGCGGCGAGGTCGCGCGCGGCGACGGCCGCCAAGACCGCCTCGGCAGTTGCGTGCTCGAGCGGGTTGTGGCCGGCCACCGCCACCGGCGCGCACTCGCAGCGCCCGACGCACGGCGCGCGCACCACCCGCGCCTCGGCCCCGAGTGCGCGCGCGAGGTCGGCGAGCAGCGCCTCGGCGCCGGCCAGCGCGCAGGGCAAGCCGTCGCAGACGCGCACCGTCACCGCGGGCGGCGGCGCCTCGCCCTCGCGCACCACGTCGAAGTGGGCGTAGAACGTCGCCACCTCGTAGACCTCGGCCTGCGCCAGGCGCATCTCCTCGGCGAGCGCGGCGAGGTGGGCGGCGCTGAGGTGGCCGAAGCGGTCCTGGATCAGGTGCAGGTGCTCGATCAGCAGGTCGGCGCGCCGCGGCCGCTCGCCGAGCAGCGCGCGCACCTGGTCGAGGGCCGCAGGCTCGACCGGGCGGCCGCGGGCGAGGTAGCGCCCCTTGCCCCGGCCCCTGCCCGGGTGGCCCTGCCGGCCCGCCGGGCCGCTGTCGGATGGCGACGTCATGTCACCGCACGCGGTAGCACCGCTGACCGGCCGCGTCCAGGGTGGCCGGCGCCGGCGCCCGCGCGGCGAGCTTCGCCTTATTGCAACCGCTGCTCCGGGTTGAGCATCGCATAGCCGCTCTCGATCAGGTGCTCCCCCTTGTGCGCGGTCAGCTCCGCATAGAAGCTCAGGCAGTCGGCGTCGAAGCCGAAATACCACCAGGTGCTCGACAGGTCCGGCGGCAGCGGCACCACCACGATGCGGTCGGCCAGGACCCGCTGGTCCGGCTCGACCTCGGCGTTGTAGGCCAGCATGAAATAGCGGACGTGCTCGCCCGACAGCAGGAACGGGCTCACGTCCGGCCATTGCTCGCGCGCGCCGTCGAGCACGTACTGAAAGCTGTCCCGGCATCCCGCCATGCCTTGCGCACGAGCTGCGAGCGGCGCCGCCGACATGACGAGCGCGAGGAGACTCCCGATCAGCCTAC
>DASWHU010000107.1:0-2469 GCA_036398035.1 Alphaproteobacteria bacterium
CAGGCCGCGGTTCATCGGCATCAGGTGCGGCGTGAAGCTGACCGTGAGCGCGCGCCCGGCGGCGGCGCTCAGCTCCTGGTCGATCTCGGGCGCGTGCCGGTGGGCAGCGATGCCGTAGGCGTGGACGCCTTCGGCGACCTCGGCATAGAGCGAGCCCTCCTTGAGCCCGCGCCCGGCGCCCGACACCCCCGACTTCGCGTCGATGATGATGTCGCCCGCCTCGACCACGCCATCCCTGACCAGCGGGATCAGCGGCAGCAGCGCCGAGGTCGGATAGCAGCCGGGGCACGCCACCAGCCGGGCTTGGCCGAGCGCCGGCCGCGCCCATTCGGTGAGCCCGTAGACCGCTTGCGCCTGGAGCGCCGGCGCGCGGTGCTCGTGGCCGTACCACTCGGCGTAGACCGCTGCGTCGCGCAAGCGGAAGTCCGCCGACAGGTCGATCACCTTGAGGCGCTCGGGCAGGCCCGCCACCACCTCCTGGGTGGTGGCGTGCGGCAGGCAGCAGAAGGCGGCGTCGACCCCGTCCCAGGCGACGTCCTCGATCCGCGACAGCCTGGGCAGGCCGAGGCCGCCGAGATGGGGGAACACGCCGTCGATGTCGGCGCCCGCGCGCCGGTCGGCGGTGAGCGCGACGATGCGCATCGCCGGATGGCGCACGGCGAGCCTGAGCGTCTCCGCGCCCGTGTAGCCGCTCGCGCCCAGCACCGCGACCCGGATCGTCTCAGCCGTCTTGGCCATGTCCCTGCCTCGTCACTCTATCCTATAACGAAAAGGGCCGGTCCTCGACCAGCCCTCCCGCCTGCTGCCGATTTGCCGCCGGGGTGCCGGCGCTCACCGCTTGGAGAACTGGAAGCTCTTGCGCGCCTTGGGCTTGCCGTACTTCTTTCGCTCCACCACGCGCGCGTCGCGGGTTAGGAACCCGCCCTGCTTCAGCGGTGCGCGCAGGGCCGGCTCGAACTTGACCAGCGCGCGGCTGATGCCGTGGCGCACCGCGCCCGCCTGGCCCGACAGCCCGCCGCCAGAGACCGTGCACAGCACGTCGTACTGGCCGGTGCGCGCCGCCGCCTCGAACGGCTGGTTGAGGATCATGCGCAGCACCGGGCGGGCGAAGTAGGTTTCCGCCCCGCGGCCGTTGACCGTGACCTTGCCGTTGCCGCGCTTGACCCACACCCGCGCGACCGCGTTCTTGCGCTTGCCGGTGGCGTAGGCGCGCCCGTGGCGGTCGATCTCGGGCACGGGCGCGGCCTCGGCCTCCGCCTCCGCCGGCGTCTCGACCAGCTGCTTGAGGGACTCGAGGCTGCGTTTTTCCTCGGCCATGCTTACGCGCTCCGCTTGTTCTTCGGGCTCATCGCCGCAAGGTCGAGCGTCGCCGGGGCTTGCGCCTGGTGCGGGTGCGAGGGCCCGGCATAGACGTGCAGCTTGCGCAGCTGGGCGCGCCCCAGCGGCCCGCGCGGGACCATCCGCTCGACCGCCAGGCGCACCACCCGCTCCGGCTCGCCGCTCTCGAGGATCTGGCCGTAGCTGCGGCTCTTGAGCCCGCCCGGATAGCCGGTGTGCCAGCGGAACAGCTTATCCTCACGCTTGGCGCCGGTCAGCCGCACCTTGTCCGCGTTGACCACGACGATGTGGTCGCCGCAGTCGATGTGCGGGGTGTAGGTCGGCTTGTGCTTGCCGCGCAGGCGGTTGGCGACCAGCACCGCGAGCCGCCCCAGCACCACGCCCTCGGCGTCGATCAGGCACCAGGCCTGCCTCACCTCGGCCGGCTTGGCGGAATAGGTCTTCATCGCAACCCCGTTGCGGCCCGCGACCGCTGCTCCGCCGGCGGACCCGGCGTGCGGAAGGCGCGCAGTATGCGCACGCCGAGCCGGCTGTCAACGGGGATTTGCGCCGCGATCGCAAAGGATTAGCGTTGTGGTATCATAATACCGCAAGGTCCGGCCCACGGCCGGCGCAACGCGGCCGGGCGCATTTCGCCCCTGCCAAACCATGGGCGTGACCCGTATACTCCGCGCTCCGCCTGTGCGACACGGGAGAGACGCCATGGCCGCCATTCCGGCCGAGCAGACCGCCCAGCCGCTGGTGCTGCGCGCGGATACCGCCGAGGGCATCACCACGCTCACCCTCAACCGGCCCGAGGCGCGCAACGCGCTGTCGGTGGCGTTGATGTCGGCGCTCCAGGACCAGCTCGACGCGGTCCGCGCCGAGCGCGCGGTCAAGGTGGTGGTAATCGCGGCCAACGGGCCGGCGTTCTGCGCCGGCCACGACCTGAAGGAGATGCGCGCCAATCCCGGCCGGCAGACCTATGAGGCGCTGTTCGCCCAGTGCAGTCGGCTGATGGTCTCGATCACCCACCTGCCCAAGCCGGTGATCGCCAGGGTCCACGCGACCGCCACCGCCGCCGGCTGCCAGCTGGTCGCGACCTGCGACCTCGCGGTCGCCTCGAGCGCCGCGCGCTTCGCCACCCCGGGG
>DASWHU010000108.1:0-4141 GCA_036398035.1 Alphaproteobacteria bacterium
GGGCTGCCGCGATCTCGCGCATGTCGCGCGCCATCGGCTGCTGCCGCGCCACGAGGAGCAACGCCTCCTCCTCGATCTCGTCGTCCATGGCCGCCAGGTCGTCCTTGCGCGCGAGAACCGTCTGGGCCTTGGCCGTGTCCAACGCCACGAGGGACGCTACACCGTCCGTGAGCATGCTGCGGGCCAGGGCGGCCATGGCCACGACGCGGCCCCGCAACGCCTGCAAGTCCCCGTGGAACCGACTGCGTGCCTCCATCAGCCGAACCTTCCCGTGATGTAGGCTTCCGTGCGCTGCTCGGTCGGGGCCTCGAACATCTGGTCCGTGGGTCCGAACTCGACGAGTTCGCCGAGGTAGAAGAAGGCGGTGCGGTCCGAGACCCGCGCCGCCTGCTGCATGTTGTGGGTGACGATAATGATGGTGTACTGGGTGCGCAGCTCGTCCATCAGCTCCTCGATCTTGGCGGTCGCGATCGGGTCCAGCGCCGAGCACGGCTCGTCCATCAGCACCACCTCGGGGTTGATGGCGATCGCGCGCGCGATGCACAGCCGCTGCTGCTGGCCGCCCGAGATGCCGGTGCCCGACTGGTCGAGCCGGTCCTTGACCTCGTCCCACAGCCCGGCGCGGCGCAGGCTCTGCTCGACGATCTCGTCGAGCTCGGCGCGGCTCTGCGCGAGCCCGTGGATGCGCGGCGCATAGGCGACATTCTCGTAGATGGATTTGGGGAACGGGTTGGGCTTTTGAAAGACCATGCCGACGCGGCTCCTGAGCTGGACCACGTCGAGCGCGCGGTCGTAGATGTCCTCGCCGTCGATGCGGATCTCGCCCTCGACGCGGCAGCCGTCGATGATGTCGTTCATCCGGTTGAGGCAGCGGAGAAACGTCGACTTGCCGCAGCCCGAGGGGCCGATCAGGGCGGTCACCTGGTTGCGGTTGATGTCGATATCGACGTCGAACAGCGCCTGCTTGTCGCCGTAAAAGACGTTGACCCCGCGGGTGGTGATCTTGGCCGCCGCCGCCGGCTCGGGCTGGGGGGCGCCGGCTTCGTCCAGTGCCGCGATCGCCATCTCTACCAGCGCCTCTCGAACCTGCGCCGCAGCAACACCGCGGTCGCGTTCATGACCACCAGGAAACCGATCAGCACCAGGATCGCGGCCGAGGTGCGGGCGACGAAGCCGCGCTCCGGGCTGTCCGCCCAGATGAAGATCTGGGTCGGCAGCGCCGTCGCCGGGTCCAGCAGGCCGCCCGGCTCGGCGGTGATGAACGCGTTCATGCCGATCAGCAGCAGCGGCGCGGTCTCGCCCAGCGCCTGGGCGAGGCCGATGATGGTGCCGGTGAGGACGCCGGGCATGGCCAGCGGCAGCACGTGATGGGTGACCACCTGATGCGCGGACGCGCCGACCCCCAGCGCCGCCTCGCGGATCGAGGGCGGCACCGCCGTCAGCGCCGCGCGCCCGGTGATGATGATGGTCGGCAGGGTCATCAGCGCCAGCACCATGCCCCCGACCAGCGGCGCCGAGCGCGGCAGGCCGAAGAAGTTGAGGAACACGGCCAAGCCCAGCAGGCCGAACACCACCGATGGCACCGCCGCCAGGTTGTTGATGTTGACCTCGATCAGGTCGGTCCAGCGGTTCTTGGGCGCGAACTCCTCGAGGTAGATGGCGGCGGCGATGCCGGTCGGGAAGCTGATCAGGAAGCACACCAGAAGCGCGTAGAACGAGCCCGAGAGCGCGCCGGCGAGGCCGGCGAGCTCGGGGAAGCGGCTGTCGGTGGCGAAGAATAGCGCCCAGTTGAACGGCATGCTCACGGCGCCGGCGGCGACCAGGGCGTCCCACCAGGCGATCTGGCCGTCCTTGACCTTGCGCTGCGCCTCGGGCACGTCGCGCGGGATCACGCCCTTGTGGAACTGGTCGAAGGCGTCCGCGACCGGCACCGTGATCTCGAAGCTGGTGCCGATCAGCCCGGGGTCGGCGACCACCCGGTCGCGGACCACGAACTGGGCGCCGTTCGAGACGATGTCGAGCAGCGCGCGCTGCGCGGCCCGCCCGGTGACCTCGGGGAACAGGGCAGCGAAGCTGTCGCGCACGAAGCCGCGCCAGTTGGCCTTCGCCGGCGCGGCCGGGTCGACCGCCTCCGCCGGCACCGTGACCGCGAAGGTGACATGGGTCTGCACGAACGACGACGCCCCGGTCCACAGCAGCGACACGAACAGCACGCCGAGCAGCGCGATGGCGAAGGCGATCGCGGCGATGCCGTAGACCTGCAGGCGCAGATTCGCGGCGTGGCGCCGGCGCAGGCGGCGGGCCACGGATGCGCCGGCGCGCCGGCCGCCCGGCGCCTGGTCCATCGCCGAGGTCGCGCTAGTCATACTTTTCCCGATACTTCTGCACGACGCGCAAGGCGATCACGTTGAGCGCCAGCGTGATCGCGAACAGCACCAGGCCGAGGGCGAAGGCGGCCAAGGTCTTTGGGCTGTCGAACTCGGTGTCGCCGATCAAGAGGGTAACGATCTGCACGGTCACCGTGGTCACCGCCTCGAATGGGTTGGCGGTCAAGGTCGCGATCAGCCCGGCGGCCATGACCACGATCATGGTCTCGCCGATCGCCCGGCTGAGCGCGAGCAGGATGCCGCCGACGATTCCCGGCAGCGCCGCCGGCAGCAGCACCGAGACCACCGTCTCGGCCTTGGTCGCGCCGAGGCCGTAGGCGCCTTCGCGCATCGCCCACGGCACCGCGGCCAGCGCGTCGTCGGACAGGGACGAGACGAACGGGATCAGCATGATGCCCATCACCGCGCCGGCGGCGAAGGCGCTGTTGGGCGCGATATCGAGGCCGAGCGCGGCGCCGAACTGGCGCAGCGCCGGCGCCACGGTCAGCACCGCGAAGAAGCCGTAGACCACGGTCGGGATGCCGGCCAGGATCTCGAGCACCGGCTTGACCGTGGCGCGGAACCGCGCCGTGGCGTACTCGGCCATGTAGACCGCCGACAGCAGCCCGACCGGCACCGCCACCAGCATCGCCAGCGCGGCGGCCAGCAGCGTGCCGGTGAACACCGGCACCGCGCCGAACGCGCCGAGGCCGGCGACCTGGTCCTCGCGGATCGGCATCTGCGGCTCCCAGTTGAGGCCGAAGAAGAACTCGTACCACGGCACCCGGTCGAAGAAGCGCAGCGCCTCGAACAGGAGCGACAGCACGATGCCGAGGGTGGTCAGGATCGCGATCAGCGAGCAGACGATCATCACCCCGTTGAGGATGCGCTCGACGCCGTGGCGGGCGCGGAACGCGGGCGCGAGGCGCGCGCGCGCCCACACCAGCGCGAGCAGCGCGACGGTGAGCGCCGCGGCGAACATCGCCCAGCGCGCGAGCCCCTGCCATTGGTTGTAGCGGTCGGCGGCGGCCAGCACGGCGGCGCTCGGCTCGGTGAAGATGCGCCCGGCGGCGACCGACTTGACCTCGCTGACCAGGAGCTGCTGGCGGCCGCTGCCGACATCGGCGGTGAGCGCGTCGGGCATCGAGTCGAGGATCAGGCGATCGATCACCGGGCCCTGCAGGACGACCCAGATCAGCACCAGGACGATCGAGGGAATGCCCACCCAGAGGGCGACGAACGCGCCGTGATAGCCGGGCAGTGAATGCAGGCGCACCCCGCCGGCCGCCGCCAGCCGCCGGGCGCGCAGCCGCGCGGCGAGGTAGCCGAACGCGGCGAGCCCCAGAATGCACAGCAGCGTGGTCGTGAACATGCCGCTCCCGTCCGGGCAGGTGCGCCGTCGCGGGGAACCGGCGGCGTCGCTGACCGCCGGGCCCCGTCACGGCACCGTGTTACTTCATCGAGTAGGTTTTCGCGCCCAGCACCGCGTCCTGGACCTCGCGCCGCATGGCATCCGACAGCGGCACCAGGCCGCGCTCGCTCAGATACCCGCCCGGCGCCATCGCCGCGTCGCTCACGTACTCCTCGAGGAACTCGTTGAGGCCGGGGATCACGCCGCGATGCGCGTTCTTGACGTAGAAGAAGATCGGCCGCGCGATCGGGTAGGAGTTGTCGGCGATGGTGTCGAAGTTGGGTTCGATGCCGGCGACCTTGACCGCCTTGAGCGTGTCCAGGTTCTCGTACAGGAACGAGTAGCCGAAGATGCCGAGCGCGGT
>DASWHU010000109.1:0-3244 GCA_036398035.1 Alphaproteobacteria bacterium
GTGATGACCAGGAACACGAGGTTGTCGAGGCCGGTGTTCATGATCGAGTGCTCGACGCCGGGCGGGATGAAGATCACGTCGTGGCGGCGGACCACGCGGCGCGCACCCGCGAGCTCGATCACGCCCTCGCCGTCGAGCACGTGGTAGATCTGCTCCTGGACCTTGTGGCTGTGCGCCTTCACATAGGCGCGCGGCAGGTAGCTGGAGATGCGGTGGTCGATCAGCCGGCCGCGGCCGGTCTCGGGCCCAAACAGGAGCTTGGAATAGGCGCCGCCGAAATGGTCGGGCAGCTCCCGCCAGTCGACCTCGGCGATGTTGACCACCACCGCCTCGGCCTTGCCCGCACCCTTCGCCGCCATCTGCGCGCCTACTCGGCCGCGCGCTCGGGCGCGGGCTGCCAGCGCTCGCCGAACACCGGCTCCTTGGGCGGGATCGGCGGCAGCGCCCAGGTGCCGGTCGCCGGCGGGCGCACCTCGGCGTCGACATGGACGTCGAGCAGGTACGGGCGTCCTGAGCGGATCGCGTGGTCGAGCGCGCCGTCGAGGTCGGCGGTCCGGGTGACGGTCTGGGCCTCGACCCCGCAGGCGCGGGCGAGTGCGGCGAAGTCCGGGTTGTAGGGCTGCTGGTTGTCGCCGCGATAGAAACCGGTGCCGATCTCGCGCCCGGCGAACAGGCCGTACTGGATGTCGCGGATCGCTGCCCAGGCGAAGTTGTTCCACACCACCCACACCGCCGGGATGTCGTACTCGACCGCGGTGCACAGCACGTGCGGGGTCATGGTGAAGCCGCCGTCGCCGACCACCGAGACGCAGGCGCGCTCGGGCGCGGCGAGCTTGGCGCCCAGGATGCCGCTCGGCCCGAAGCCCATCGAGGAGAAGCCCCAGGTATTGAGCATGGTCTGCGGCCGGCGCGCGCACCAGAACTGCATGAACCAGTTGTGGTGGACGCCGGAATCGAGCGTGATGATGCCGTCCTCAGGCAGGGTCTTGCGCAGGCCCTTGACCACCCGCTCAGGCCGCAAGGGGCTGGTGTCGAGGTCGAAGTTGGGCGCGGTGTAGGCGTCCCACTCGGCGCGCCAGGTATCGATCTCCGCGTGCCAGGCCTGGAGCCGGCCGCCGCCGTCGAGGGTGCGTGCCTCGACCTCGGCCAGGACCTGGCGCAGGAAGGTGCGCGCGTCGGCGACGATGCCGAGAGTCGGCGCGTAGTTGCGCCCGATCTCGGCCACGTCGACGTCGACGTGGATCAGCTTGGTCGGCGGGAAGTTCCACGAGTAGCCGGGCAGCCATGACGACGCCGAGCGGTCGTCGAAGCGCGCGCCCACTGCCACCACCAGGTCAGCGTGGCGGCCCGCCTGGTTGGCCGGATAGGCGCCGTTCCTGCCGATAAAGCCGAGCGACAGCGGATCGGCCATGTCGAGGCAGCCCATGCCGTTGGGCGAGCTGATCACCGGCACGCGCAAGCGCCGGGCGAGCGCGGTGAGCTCGGCGCCGGCCTCGGACAGAGTGACGCCGTGGCCGATGAACAGCACCGGACGGTCGGCGGCGAGCAGCATGTCGGTGGCGCGCGCGACGTCCTCGGGCGAGGCGCCGCCCCGCCGGCTGATGTGGTTGCCGGCGCAGGTGCGCAGCTCGACCTCGGCCTCCTCCTGGAACAGGTTGAACGGCACGTCGAGCTGCACCGGCCCGGGCCGGCCGGTGGTCATGGTGGTCATCGCCTGGTCGAGAGCGAGCGGCAGCATCTCGACCCGGGTCGGCTGGAAGCTGCGCTTGACCACCGGCCGCGCCACCGAGGGAAAATCTGCCTGGTTGTGGCGGTTGAGCTCCTGGAACGGGCCGCGGTTGAACTGCTGGGTCGGCACGTTGGCGGTGATCGCAAGGAACGCCGAGGAATCGGCCAGCGCGCAGGCCAGCGCCATGATCAGGTTGGACGACCCCGGCCCGCAGCTGGTCAAGGTCGCCGCCGGCTGGTGGCGCACCCGGAAGAACGCGTCGGCCATGTGGCCGGCGGTCTGCTCGTGGCGCGGCGAGACCAGCCGGATGCGGTCGCGCGCGTCGTACAGCGCATCGAGCAGGCCGACATTGCCGTGGCCGCAGATGCCGAACACGTACGGCACCTGCTCCTTGACCAGGAACTCGACGATCAGCTCGCCGCCTTTCATGCGCGGCATGTCGCTTTGCCCTTCCTGCGAAACCGGTCCGCCCCCGGGCTGTAGCAGCGGCCACGCCCGGCCGCAAGGGCGGAGCGGGCGCGGTTGGCACGATTGCTGCTGGGGAAGTGGCCGCCGACCCAGGAGGCCCGTCATGCCCGAACCCGCATCCGAGTCCACCCCGCGCGCCGCCGTGCGCCAATGCGCGGCGGCGATGATCGACCGCCACGGCGCCGGGGCGCTCGGCCTCGCGGCGCTGTCCGCGAGCCGCAGCCTCAGCGCCGCCGCGCCCGAGGACGCGGCGTTCTGGCTGTGCGTGTGCGACCTGATCCGCGCCCGCAACCTGGCGGTGAAGGCGCAGGCCGCCGCGCTCCGCCGCGGCGTCCACTGAGCCCCAGCCGGCGCGCGCCTTGACCGCGCGCCGCCGCCGCCGCTAAATCGCGCGTACCCCGGCTTTCGCCGGCGGCGGGAGGGCCGATGCTGACCGTCTACGGGCTGGCTACCTGCGACCGCTGCCGCAAGGCGCGGCAGTGGCTCGGCAAGGCGCGCATCGCCTACCGCTTCCACGACCTGCGCAAGGACGGGCTGGCCGCCAAGACGCTCGCGCGCTGGAGCCGCGGGCTCGGCTGGGAGCGGCTGCTGAACCGGCGCAGCGCCACCTGGCGGACGCTGCCGGAGGCCGAGCGGGCGCCGCTCGACGAGACGCGGGCGCTGGCGCTGATGGCGCGCCTGCCGGCGTTGGTCTCGCGGCCGGTGATCGAGGGCAGCGGCCCGGCGCTGCTGCTGGCCGGGTTCGGCGCCGCCGAGGAGCGGGCGCTGATCGATTGGGCGAAGGAGCACGACGATGACTGAGGGCACGGAAAAAAAGATGTCGCTGAGCGACGCCGAATGGCGCCAGCGGCTGACGCCCGAGCAATACCAGGTCGCGCGGCAGAAGGGCACCGAGCGCGCGTTTTCCGGCGCCTACTGGCAGACCAAGACCCCCGGCACCTACCGCTGCGCCTGCTGCGGCGAGGCGCTGTTCGGTTCGGGCGACAAGTACGACTCGGGCACCGGCTGGCCGAGCTTCACCCGCCCGCTCGATGCGGCGCGCGTCGC
>DASWHU010000110.1:0-7032 GCA_036398035.1 Alphaproteobacteria bacterium
CTCCACTCCTTCCGTTCCCGCGGCTCTCTCAGATTGGACTAGTCAACCATGCCCGCCTCGCAGCATCAGAATCCCAAGTCCGACATCGACATCGCCCAGGCCGCCAAGATGCGGCCGATCATCGACATTGCGCGCGAGAAACTCGGCATCGCGCCGGAGAACCTCCAGCCCTATGGCCACTACAAGGCCAAGCTGTCGATGGATTTCATCAAGTCGCTGCAAAGCCGGCCGAACGGCAAGCTGATCCTGGTTTCGGCGATCACGCCGACGCCGGCAGGCGAGGGCAAGACGACGACCACCGTCGGGCTCACCGACGCGCTCAACGCGATCGGCAAGAAGGCGATGCTGTGCCTGCGCGAGCCGTCGCTCGGGCCGTGCTTCGGCGTCAAAGGCGGCGCCGCCGGCGGCGGCTATGCCCAGGTGGTGCCGATGGAGGACATCAATCTCCACTTCACCGGCGACTTCCACGCCATCGGCGCCGCCAACAACCTGCTCGCGGCGATGATCGACAACCACATCTACTGGGGCAACGAGCTCGGCATCGACCCGCGCCGGATCGGCTGGCGGCGGGTGGTCGACATGAACGACCGGGCGCTGCGCCATATCGCGGTCGGGCTCGGCGGGGTGGCCAACGGCTTCCCGCGCGAGGACGGCTTCGACATCACGGTCGCCAGCGAGGTGATGGCGATCTTCTGCCTGGCCACCAGCCTCGCCGACCTGCGCGCCCGCCTCGGCGCGATCATCGTCGGCTACACCCGCGCGCGCGCGCCGGTGCGGGCCGCCGATCTCGGCGCCGCGGGCGCGATGAGCGCGCTGCTCGCCGGTGCCTTCAAGCCCAACCTGGTCCAGACCCTCGAAGGCAACCCGGCCTTCGTCCACGGCGGCCCGTTCGCCAACATCGCCCATGGCTGCAACTCGGTGATCGCCACCCGCACCGCGCTCAAGCTCGCCGACTACGTGGTCACCGAGGCCGGCTTCGGCGCGGACCTTGGCGCCGAGAAGTTCTTCGACATCAAGTGCCGCAAGGCCGGGCTCACCCCGGCGTCTGCGGTGGTGGTGGCGACCGTGCGCGCGCTCAAGATGCACGGCGGCGTGGCGCGCGAGGCGCTGGCGGGCGAGAACGTCGAGGCGCTCAGGAAGGGCGTCGCCAACCTCGCCCGCCACGTCGAGAACGTGCGCCGGTTCGGGGTGCCGGTGGTGGTGTCGATCAACCGCTTCACCGCCGACACCAAGGCCGAGCTCGACGCCCTGTTCCAGGCCTGCGCCGAGCTCGAGGTCGAGGCGGTGCTCGCCGACCACTGGGCGCAGGGCAGCGCCGGCGCGGCCGAGCTGGCGCGCGCGGTGGTGCGCAGCGCCAACGGCGCGCGCGGCGCGTTCCGCCTGCTCTATCCCGACGACATGAAGCTGTGGGACAAGGTTCGCACCGTCGCCCAGGCGATGTACGGCGCGCAAGGAATCATCGCCGACCAGCGGGTGCGCGACCAGTTCCGCGAGCTCGACGCGGCCGGCTTCGGCAGCTTTCCGGTGTGCATCGCCAAGACCCAGTTCAGCTTCTCCACCGACCCAAACCTCAAGGGCGCGCCGAGCAACCACGTGGTGCCGGTGCGCGAGGTGCGGCTCGCCGGCGGCGCCGAGTTCGTGGTCGCGATCTGCGGCGACATCATGACCATGCCGGGCCTGCCCCGCCGCCCCGCGGCGCAAGCGATCGACCTCGACCGGGACGGGCGCATCGTCGGCCTGTTCTGACCGGCCCGGGGCGCACCCCGCGGCCGGCCTTCCTTGTGGAAAAGTAGTGGATAATTTCGCTGTCGAAATAATCGCCGCGAGCGAGTGAAGACCTCTCCCGGCCCCGATTCGTACTGCCAACGCAATTTGTTCCTGGTTTGTCTAAGCATCGAACTGTCACAAATTCCGGCCGGACATTGCAAATCGGTGTTCGTTTTATGAACGGCACGGAGCGCTCTCCGTCATGATCCGGGCCTTCAAATGTTATCCCCATGATTCATAACGCAGGTTTAGAAAGCCTGTGGATAACCTCCGGGCGCGGGGCTTGTGACAGCGCCTGTCATGCGACCGTGACCGGCGACGATTGCCAAGTCGGGCCATCTCGGCTACCTGCTTAGGCGGCCGGCCCGCCCGGCTCGCCGTCGCCGCGCGGAAGGATGCCCGCGATGACCCTCGCCGCCGTCAGCCTGGACGACAAGTACGCGCTCGAGTCGGGCCGGGTGTTCGTCACCGGCACCCAGGCGCTGGTCCGCCTGCCGCTGATGCAGCGCCGGCGCGACGCCGCCGCCGGCCTCAACACCGCCGGCTTCATCTCCGGCTATCGCGGCTCGCCGCTCGGCACCTACGACCAGGCGCTGTGGCAGGCCAGCCGGTTCCTCGCCCGCGCCGGCGTCGAGTTCAAGCCGGCGGTCAACGAGGACCTGGCGGCGACCGCGCTGTGGGGCACCCAGCAGCTCAACCTGATCGCGCCGTCGCGCTACGACGGCGTGTTCGGCATCTGGTACGGCAAGGGCCCGGGGGTCGACCGCTCGGGCGATGCCTTCCGCCACGCCAACCTCGCCGGCAGCGCCCGCCACGGCGGGGTGCTGGTGCTGCTCGGCGACGACCACACCGCCAAGTCCTCGACCCTCCCGCATCAGAGCGACTTCGCCATGGTCGACGCGATGATCCCGGTGCTGAGCCCCGCCGGGGTGCAGGAGTTCCTCGACCTCGGCCTGCACGGCATCGCGCTGTCGCGATTTGCCGGCAGCTGGTGCGCGTTCAAATGCGTGACCGCGACCGTCGATTCATCGGCCTCGGTCTACATCGACCCGCACCGGGTGGAGATCGCGACGCCGGAAGATTTCGCGCTGCCCGCGGGCGGCCTCGGCATCCGCTGGCCCGACCATCGCCTCGACCAGGAGCGGCGCGTGCACGAGGCGCGCCTGCCGGCGGCCCAGGCCTATGCGCGCGCCAACCGCCTCGACCGCGTGGTCACCGACTCGCCGCGCGCGCGCATCGGCATCGTCGCCGCGGGCAAGTCCTATCTCGACGTCGTCCAGGCGCTCGACGACCTCGGCATCGACCGCGCCGCGGCGGCCGCGTTGGGCGTGCGCCTGTACAAGGTGGCGCTGGTCTGGCCGCTCGAGCCCGAGGGACTCAGGCGTTTCGCCGACGGCCTCGAGGAGATCGTCGTCATCGAGGAGAAGCGCGGCCTGATCGAGGACCAGGTCAAGGGCCTGCTCTACAACCAGGCGGGGCGGCCGGCGCGCGTGGTCGGCAAGCGCGACGAGCTGGGCGAGGTGCTGTTCCCGCCCCATTACGAGCTCACCCCCGAAGGCATCGCCCAGGCGCTCGCGGCGCGCCTCGCGCCGCTCGACGAGGCGGGCAGACTCGCGCGCCGCGCGGCAGAGATCGCGGAGCGCCACGGGCCCGCGCTGCGCCCCTCGAGCGTGACCCGCGTGCCCTATTTCTGCTCGGGCTGCCCGCACAACACCTCGACCCGGGTGCCCGAGGGCAGCCGCGCCTTGGCCGGCATCGGCTGCCACTTCCTGGCCCAGTACATGGAGCGCGCCACCGACACCTTCACCCACATGGGCGCCGAGGGCGCGAGCTGGCTCGGCCAGGCGCCGTTCACCGACACCGGGCACGTGTTCGTCAACATGGGCGACGGCACCTACTTCCACTCCGGCAGTCTCGCCATCCGCGCCGCGATCGCCTCGGGCGCGAACATGACCTACAAGATCCTCTACAACGACGCGGTGGCAATGACCGGCGGCCAGCCGGTCGACGGCGCGTTGAGCGTGGCCGAGATCACCGCCCAGCTCCACGGCGAGGGCGTGCGCCGGATCGCGGTGGTTACCGACCAGCCGGACAAGTATCCGCGCGGCACCGGCTTCGCCCCCGGCACCACCATCCACCACCGCCGCGACCTCGACCGCGTCCAGCGCGAGCTGCGCGAGACGGCGGGGGTCTCGGTGCTGGTCTACGACCAGGTCTGCGCGACCGAGAAGCGCCGCCGGCGCAAGCGCGGGCGCCTGGCCGACCCGCCCCGGCGCGCGGTCATCAACGAGCTGGTGTGCGAGGGCTGCGGCGACTGCTCGCGCGCCTCGAACTGCGTCTCGGTCGAGCCGCTCGAAACCGAGTTCGGGCGCAAGCGTCGGATCAACCAGTCGACCTGCAACAAGGACTTCTCGTGCGTCGACGGCTTCTGCCCGAGCTTCGTCACCATCGAGGGCGGCGAGCTGCGCGCCCGCGCGGACCGCTCGGCGGTCGCCGGCGAGGACGACGCGGCGCTCGCCGGCCTGCCCGAGCCGTCGCGCCCGGCGCTGGATGCGCCCTACAACATCCTGGTCACCGGCATCGGCGGCACCGGCGTGGTCACCATCGGCGCGATCGTCGGCATGGCCGCGCATCTCGAGGGCAAGGGCTGCTCGGTGCTCGACATGGTCGGGCTCGCCCAGAAGGGCGGCGCGGTGCTCAGCCACATCCGCATCGCGGCGGCGCCCGAGGCGCTGCATGCGGTCTCGATCGGCACCGGCCGGGCCGACCTGCTGCTCGGCTGCGACCTGGTGGTCGCGGCCGCGGGCGAGGCGCTGGCCCGGCTCGCGCCGGGGCGCACCCGCGCCGTGGTCAACGGCCACGACACCCCGGTCGCGAGCTTCGTGCGCGACCCCGACCTCGACTTCGCCGGCGCCGCCAACCGCCGGCTGGTAGCCGAGGCCTGCGGCGAGGGCGCGGCGCAGTTCATCGACGCCACCGCCCTCGCCACCGCCCTGTTCGGCGACTCGATCGCGACCAACATGTTCATGCTCGGGCTTGCCTGGCAGCAGGGCCTGGTCCCGGTCTCGGCGCAGGCGATCGGGCGCGCGATCGAGCTCAACGGCACCGCGGCGGCGATGAACCGCGCCGCCTTCGCCTGGGGCCGGCTCGCCGCGGTCGAGCCCGAGCGGGTGGCGGGCGAGGCTGCGCGCCTCGCCCCCGGCGCGGCGTGCGCAGCGGAGGACCAGGACCTCGAGGCGATCATCGACCGGCGTGCGGATTTCCTCGCCGGCTACCAGGACGCCGCCTACGGCGTGCGCTACCGGGCGCTGGTCGAGCGGGTGCGCGCCGCCGAGGCCGCGCGCGTCCCGGGCACGGAGGCGCTCGCCGAGGCCGTCGCCCGCTCGGCCTTCAAGCTGATGGCCTACAAGGACGAGTACGAGGTCGCCCGCCTGCACGCCGACCCGGCCTTCCTCGCCCGCCTGCGCGCGACCTTCAGCGGCGATTTCCGGATCGTCTACCACCTGGCGCCGCCGCTGCTAGCGCCGCGCGATGCGCGCACCGGGCATCTGCAGAAGCGCGCGTTCGGGCCGTGGATGCTGACCGTGTTCCGGCTGCTGGCGCGCCTGCGCGGCCTGCGCGGCACGCCGTTCGACCCGTTCGGCTACAGCCGCGAGCGGCGCGCCGAGCGCCAGCTGATCGCCGGCTACCTCGCCGTGGTCGAGGAGCTGCTGGCCGGGCTCGCGCCTGCCAACCACGCGCTCGCGGTCGACATCGCCGCGCTGCCCGAGCGGATTCGCGGCTTCGGCCACGTCAAGGCCGCGAGCATAGCCGAGTCCGCGGCCGCGCAGGCGCGCCTGGTGCAGGCGTTCCGGGCCCCGGCGTCGCGCCTCGCCGCCGAGTGAGGCGACCGGCCGTCCCGGCCCGTGCCGCGGGCCAGACTGGTGCGCCGCAGCAGACTTAAGGCAGACCTCCTCCCTGTCTTTTCAATGACTTACAATTTCCGCCTCCGCGGAGTGTGCGGCGCAGAAAAATTATTGCATCGCAAAATACGGCACTTTATATTTGCCCTTGGCACTCGGTGGGTCCCCCCTCGCCGATCTGCCCGCCCTTGTTGGGCGTTTCCTCCCTGAACTTGGGCCGTGGCTGTCCAGCCACGGCCTTTTTTCGTGCCGAGGCTCGCGGGCCAGCCGGCCTCAGAAGGTCAGCGCCATCTGGCCGTAGGCGAAATCGGTATCGCCCTCGCCCGTGGCGTTGGGCGCGCGGTCGGCGAAGGAGCCGGCGAACAGATGGGCGTAGCCGGCCTCGAGCTGCAGGTTGCCGGGCACCACCTGCCAGCGCAGCCGCGCCTCGACCTGGGTGCCGAGAAAGCCGCCCGATGCGCCGGTGGCATCGCGCACGCCGGCCCCCGTCCAGGTGTCGCGGTCGGAGGCGAGCCAAAAGCTGCGCCCGGCGAGCATGCCGTCGACGCCGGGCGCCGGCTTGACCTCGAGCCTGAGACCGGGCGAGCTCAGATTGCTGCGCGCGAACGGGCCATAGATGTCGGTCGGGCCGAAGTCGAAGCGGCGCGCGCCGAACAGCGGGTCGAAGCGGTTGTTGCGGCCGTCGGCCGGGTCGTCGTCGCCGCTCGCATAGTCGTATTGGGCGATCAGCCGCGGCGACCAGTGCGTGGCGAACGAATAGCCGACTTCGAAATGCTCGAAATGAGCGAGGTGGTCGAGGACGGCGACATCGGTCGCGGCGGTGGACGCTCGCGATTCGCCGAACTGGACGATCGCTTCGACCTGGTAATCGAACGCGCCGCCCGCCGCCGGCCGATAGAGCCTGAAGCCGGGCGTGTACAGGGTCCGGTCGGCGGTGGCGCGGCGCGAGCTGTCATACTCGTCGAGGCCGAATAGGTAGACCTCGCCGCGGTCGCCCCAGGGCAGCTCCGGCTCGGCGTAGTAGACGCTCCAGAACCTCTGGCTCCAGCTTTCGTCGTCGAACGCGACGCGGTTGTCGCTCAGCGCCGCCCGGGTGTTCGGCCGGCGGTCGACCGGCAACGTGAAGAACGCGCGCAGCTTGCCACCGCCGGCGCCGGTCCAGCGCGCATCGATGCCGGTGAATGCGTTGATCGTGTTGCGAAACCCGGCCCGCCCAACCAGCCGCCGGCTGCCCATGTCGAGGGTCAGCCGCCCGGCCTTGACCTCAGTCTTGCTGCCGTCCGCGATCAGGCCGCCCGCGGTGATGGCGACGTAGCCCTGAAGCAGCTCAAGCGCATTCACCAGGCTGGTGCTGAGCGGGGTG
>DASWHU010000111.1:0-1910 GCA_036398035.1 Alphaproteobacteria bacterium
GACGGGTCGATGACGATGAAGCAGTGGCCGATCGGCACCGGGATGGTCCCGGTGGCGACGAAGTTGGGCTGGCGAAAGCCGTGCGCCATGCCGGTCAGCCCGGCGCAGACGAGGTCGATCATCGCCGCGAGCCCCGCGCCCTTGTAGGAGTAGTCGGCGCCGCCCAACGGCATCAGCGCGCTTACCCGGTCGGGATCGCGGGTCGGCGCGCCCGCAGCGTCGACCGCCACCTCGGCGGGCAGCGCCTTGCCCAGCGCCTTGCACAGATGCACGCGGTTGAACGGGATCGCGCTGGTCGCCATGTCGAGCACCACCGGCTCCGCCCCCGCCACCGGGCAGGCGAAGGCAAACGGGTTGGTGCCGAAGAACGGCGCGATGCCGCCGTGCGGCGCGACCAGCGCGTCGGCGTGGGAGAGGCCGATCGCGATCATGCCGGCGCCCGCCGCCTCGCGCACGTAGACGCCGGCGGCGCCGAAATGGGACGAGTTGGTCACCGCGACCACGGCAATGCCGGACGCGCGCGCGAGCGCCATCGCATGCTCGACCGCGTGAAAGCTCGCCGGGTGGCCGAAGCCGCGGTCGGCGTCGACCATTCCGGCGGCGGGCGCGGTCTGCCGGAACGCGATGTTAGGGCTGCCGTTGACCTGCCCGGTCTCGACCGCCTTGACGTAGATCGGCACCAGGCGGACGCCGTGGGTGTCGGTGCCGCGGGCCGAGGCCTCGACGACTGCGCGCGTGACCGCCGCCGCCGAGCGCACATCGGCGCCGGCGGCGGCGAGCAGGTCGCGAACGAAGCGGCTGAGGTCGGACTCTTGCACCCGCGCCGCCACGGTCTCGATGACCTCGGCCATCGGCCGCGGCCGGTCAGGGCTTCTTGTAGGCGACGACCTTCTGCCGCTGGGCGCCGAGCCCGTCGATGCCGAGCGCCATCACGTCGCCGGGCTTGAGGAAGACCGGCGGCTTGAAGCCGGCACCGACGCCGGGCGGGGTGCCGGTGGAGATGACGTCGCCGGGATAGAGGGTGATCATCGCGCTCAGATAGCTGATCAGCTCGGCGCAGCCGAAGATCATCGTGCGGGTGTTGCCGGTCTGGCGGCGCACGCCGTTGACGTCGAGCCACATGCCGAGCCGCTGCGGGTTGGGAATCTCGTCCCGCGTCACCAGCCACGGGCCGATCGGGCCGAAGGTGTCGCAGCTCTTGCCCTTGGTCCAGGTGGGCCCGCGCTCGAGCTGGAACTCGCGCTCGGAGACGTCGTTGACGATGGTGTAGCCGGCGACGTGGTCGAGCGCGGCGCGCTTGGAGACGTTCGAGGCCAGCTTGCCGATCACCACGCCGAGCTCGACCTCCCAGTCGCCCTTCTTGGATGCGCGCGGCAGCATCACCTCGTCGAACGGGCCGTTGATCGCGCTGTTCGCCTTGAGGAACAGGATCGGCTCCGCAGGGATCGGCTGGCCGGCCTCCTTGGCGTGGTCGGCGTAGTTGAGCCCGATGCACATCACCTTGCCGATGCCGGTCCACGGCACCCCCAGCCGCGGCCGGCCCCTGACCAGCGGCAAGCGGCGCGGGCTGAGGCGGGCGAGCCGCGCCAGCCCCTTCTCGGACAAGGTCTCAGGAGTGATGTCGGCGATCTTGCCGCTCAGGTCGCGCAGCTTGCCGTCGGCGTCGATCAGGCCCGGCTTCTCGCGGCCGCGCCGTCCATAGCGTACGAGCTTCATGGGTCCTCCTCTGTGCTCCCTCCCCGGGGAACCCGGGACGAATGATGAGACTGCTAACGACTGCGTCTCAAATGCTGATGCCGCCGTCGATCACGATCGCCTGCCCGGTCATGAACGCCGACTCGTCGGAGGCGAGGTAGACCGCGAGCGCGGCGACCTCCTCAGGCCTCGCAAGGCGGCCCATCGGCTGGCGG